>CAMGAM010000063.1 GCA_946007485.1 uncultured Mycoplasmatota bacterium | reverse complement strand
GATTAGTTTGCTTATAACCATTATAATAAATTATATGGCATCGTCAAATAAAGTACATAAAGGACAAAATTATTTAGATAAAATATTAAATACCTTATATGAAAATATATTATTAGCAATTATTTTAATTATTATTGAATTTATAATTCCAATAAAAACTGATAGTTATCTCAAATCATTATTATTAATTGTCGTTTATCTATCAGTAAGTATTGTATTCATAAAAGTAAAAAATAAATATAAAGAGTAGAAAAGAGGTTAATATGGAAAAAGTATATGTATTTGGGCATCGTAATCCCGATACCGATAGTGTTACAGCGGCAATTACTTTAGCATATTTAAAAAGAAAACAAGGATTAAATGCCATTCCAGTAATTTTAAGTTCAATTTCTAAAGAAACATCATATGCCTTAAATTATTTTAAAGTAAAAGAACCAATGTTTTTAAACGATGTTAAATTAAAAGTAAAAGATTTAGATTATTCGAAAGGATATATGGCTACAACTGATATTTCAATATATGAAGCCTATAAAAAAATGGAGCAAGAGGGAATAAGTAAAATTCCAATCGTCGATAAATCTAAAAAAATTCTAGGAATTGTTGGAATGAAAGATATTGCGGAAGAATGCTTATCTGGAGATTATTCTAAAATAGATACCTACTATAAAAATATTCTTTCAGCTATTGAAGGAGAGAAAATTCTTAAATATGATAATCTTATTAAAGGTAGACTAATTATTCCTGGATATCGTTCTACAACTTTTATTAACGAAGTTGCTTTAAATGAGAATGATATACTTATTACTGGTAATAGATATAGTATCATTGAATATGCTGTTAAATCAAAAGTAAAATTAATTGTTGTAACTAATAATTTAGAAATAAAAAATGAACAATTAAAATTAGCTAGAGCTAATAAAGTAAATATCATTAGAACCAAATATAGCACATTAGATACTATTAAAAAATTTAACTTTTGTAATACCGTAGAAACAATCTTAAATACTACCAAAATTCATACAATTAATGAAAATGAAGATTTAAGCACTTTTATTTCTAATGCTGAAAAAACCAAATATACATATTATCCAATTGTCGATAATGAGAAAAGATGTCTAGGTATAATTAAATTTGCTAATGTAGGATATCATAATCGTAAAAAAGTTATTCTAGTAGACCATAATTCATATGAACAATCAGCGATTGGTTTAAATGAATCAGAAATCTTAGAGATTGTCGATCATCACAATATTTCTAATATTGGCACAACGCATCCAATTAACTTTAGAAATATGCCTGTTGGTAGTACAAATACTATTATCTATCAAATGTATAAAGAAAATAATATTAAAATACCTAAAGATATGGCTGGATTAATGTTATCAGGAATTCTATCAGATACCTTAATTTTAAATTCTCCAACTACTACTAATATTGATAAAGATGCCGTTAATAATTTAGCCAGAATCGCTAAAGTTGACTATAAAAAATATGGTTTTGATATGTTATCATATGGTACTAAGCTAGATGGCAAAACAAAAGAAGAAATTCTTTATACCGATTTTAAGAAATATCCAACGGATGAAGGAATAATTGGATTAGGACAGATATACACTACTAATATTGAAGATATTAATTCAGAAAAAAATGAATATATTGATATGTTAAATAGTATTACTAAAATTAATCAATTTAAGTTTATTGCCTTGTTTGTTACTGATATTATTAAAAATGGAACCTATGTTTACTTTAGCGATGAAGCCAAAGAAATTCTAGAAAAAGCCTTTAATACAGAGATAGAAGAAGGAACTTATTTACCAGGTATCCTTTCAAGAAAAATGCAAATTCTTCCAAGTATTTTGGATATTATGAACTAAAACTAAATCACTTTCTGATTTAGTTTTCTTAATATCACATTTTTTCTATCTAATTTAACATAATTACTTGAAAAATATCAGGTATTTCGATATAATTACTAAAGAAAGAGGTGTAATATGATAGTATTATCAGTAAATGCTGGAAGTTCATCTTTAAAATTTCAAGCTTATGATATGCCAGAAGAAAATGTATTAATATCTGGTGTTTTTGAAAGAATTGGAATGAAAGAAAGCTTCTATACAATTAAAATAAATGGTGAAAAAATTAAAAAAGAGGTTGAACTTAAGAATCATGAAAGTGCTTTAGAAATACTTATGGAAGAACTTATTGATAACCAAATAGTTGAGTCTCTAGATGAAATTAAAGCTATTGGCCACCGTATTGCTCAAGGTGGACCATACTTTGATAAAACTGAAGAAATGACAGAAGAAAACATTAAGAAGGTTAGAGAGTTATCTGCTTTAGCTCCGCTTCATAATCCTGCTGCCATCAAGGGAATTAAAGCTGCTAAAGCCGTAGTACCTAATGCCCTTCAAGCCGGTGCATTTGATACAGCCTTCCATCAAACAATTGAAGAAGAAAATTACTTATATCCAGTACCATATGAATGGTGTGAAAAATACAATGTTAGAAAATATGGTTTTCATGGAACAAGTCATAAATATGTTGCTTATAGAATGAATGAAATCCTAGGAAGATATAATACAAAATTAATTACTTGCCATATTGGTAATGGCGCTAGCATTTCCGCAATTAAAGAAGGAATATGTATTAATACCTCAATGGGATTAACCCCAAATTCAGGACTAATGATGGGATCTCGTTGTGGCGATATGGATCCAACAGTTGTCACTTATATGACTAAACAATTAGAATGTACTGCTGAAGAAATGGATGAAATTTTAAATAAACAAAGCGGACTTCTTGGAATTAGTGGTATAAGTAGTGATTCAAGAGATATTGAAGATGGTATGAAAATTGGTAATCCAAGATGTAATTTAGCTCAAAAAATGTTTACCAATCGTATCATTGATTACATTGCTAAATATTATGTTGAACTAGGTGGATGCGATGCGATTGTCTTTACTGCCGGTATTGGCGAAAATTCTATCCATACTAGAAGAGAAGTAATTGATGGATTAGCAGCTCTAGGAGTAAAAATTGATGAAGAAGCCAACGAATGCCGTGGCGTAGAAAGGTTAATCACCACAGAAGATTCAGCAATTCCTTGTTATATCATTCCAACTAATGAAGAATTAATGATAGCAAGAGATACATACATGTTATATCAAGAAAAGGAAAAAGAAAAAGAATTAATTGAAAATGAAATCATTTAAAGAAATTTTAAAAGAAATAAAAAAATATAATAATGTTGTTATTGCCAGACACATTGGTGCAGATCCAGATGCCTTAGGAAGTCAATTCTCGTTAAAAGAATTAATCCAAACAAATTTCAAAAATAAATCTGTCTATGCTGTTGGCTCTATCGCTTCAAGATTTAGATTCATGGGAGCACTTGATAAAATAGATGATCTTGATCCAAAAGAATCTCTTCTAATAGTCCTCGATACCCCTGATAAAAAAAGAATTGAAGGTATTGATAATTTGGAAGAATTTGCCAGTATAATAAAAATAGATCATCATCCATTCGTTGAAAAATACGGCAATATTGAATATATAGAAGACCAAGCTAGTAGTACTAGTCAACTAATTTTCAAATTTGCTCTTGATAACAAATTAAAACTAACTAAGAAAATAGCTGAAAATATTTACATAGGAATTGTTGGTGATACTGATCGTTTCTTACATGACTATACCACTAATGAAACTATTAGACTAGTAAGTAAACTTCTAGATATGACTAATATTGAGTTTACTAAATTATATGAACCGTTATATATAAGACCATTATCAGAAATAAGATTTCAAGGATATATATATCAAAATCTCACTCTTACTGAAAATCATGTCGCCTATATCAAACTAACAGACGATATCATGAAAAAATATGAAGTTGATTCTGCCGCCGCTGGCAACATGATTAATGATTTAAAATTTGTTCAAGAAATTATTGTCTGGGTTTTCTTCTCAGAAGATGTTAAATCTAAAATAATTAAAGCAAATATTAGATCACGTGGTCCAATAATTAACGACATTGCTGCTAATTATGGTGGTGGCGGTCATATTTATGCATCCGGAGCAAGACTAACCAATTGGGTAGATGCTGAAAATTTAATTAAAGATTTAGATGAAGTAGCTAAGAACTATCTTGCTCAATAACTTCATCTTTTTTCTTGTTAAATTTCTATCTTTGTAGTATAATCTAATTAATTAGAAAGAGATGATTTTATTATGAATATATACCTTCAATTATTAATAGAAACTATAATTATCTTTGTTGCTGTTTTCTTATTAAATTATTTATTATTTGTCAGAAAAAACAAAAAATTAAAAAAAGATGATATGCCCCTAGAATTAATCTATTTAGCTAACATATATGATATTGATCCTAAAAAAATAAATTTTCGTAAATTTCAATATACATATAGTCTAATTAACTCATTTATTATCACTACTACCTATCTCTTAGTAATATATCTAATTAAATCCATGATTATTAAAGTAGTAGCTGGTATCGTTATCTTAATTTTACTAATAATTATTTGTTATGGCTTACTAGGAAGATACTACCAATCAAAACAAAATAAAACTAAACAAAGTAAAACAAAATAGCTCAAATTAGTGCTATTTTTTTCATATTTGCATATTCTAAAATGAGGAGTGATTTAATGGCATACAAAGAAATAGTAACTAAAGCGGTAATAGGTAAGGGAAAGAAAAAATATCACAATACTTATCAAATAAGTACTGAGCAAACACCTACCACCATTTTAGGTTGTTGGATAATCAATCATAATTTTTCAGCCCATGAATCAGATGGCAAAATTTTAATAAACGGAAGTTTTGATGCCAATATTTGGTATTCATATGATAATGATACTAAAACTACCGTAGTTAGTAAAAAAATTACCTATACTGAAGAAGAAAAATTAACTGTTGAAAATAAAAATATTGTCAACAAAGATATCATTGTTAGAAGCTTAAAACAACCAACTTGTATATCTGCTAAAGAAGAAGGAAATAGCATAAACATCGAAATTGAAAAAGAATTAGGATTAGAAATCATTGGTGATACCAAAGTTAAAATATCATCAGTTGATGAAGAAGAAACATGGGATTCATAAGATAGTGAAGAAGAAGAAGAAATTGATAAAGTAAATCCAAATTATATAGATGAAGAGATTGTAAAATAATCTCTTTTATTTTGCTTAATAAATTAAAATAATAACATTTGTTTACTTGACTAACACATACCGTTCTAGTATAATTAATATACTAGGGAGAGATAAAAATGAATGCAGTTAATCAAAATGAAATTTATCAAGAATCTTTATTAAACATTTTAAACAAAGAAAACAATCCACTTGCTGAAGAAATAAAAGAACAACTAAAATTAAATATCTATTTATCTTTATTATCCCTAAATAATCATAATTATCAAGAAAAGTTTTTTGAACAAGAGCATAATACAATTGATGACTTTTTAAGAAAAATTAATAATCTAAAAGTAAAGATACAATTAAAAAGAAAAGATTCTGAAATTGATAATTTAATAACTAAAATAAAAGAACTTCATCATGAAAATGAAAAACTCATTCAAAAATATAACTTAGATAACCTAGATATTGAAACAATTTTAAATTCTAA
>CAMGAM010000062.1 GCA_946007485.1 uncultured Mycoplasmatota bacterium | reverse complement strand
TATACATGATATGGTCTATAACTACCATCTGGATATTTAGTTCCAAATATTTGTAATGTCTTATCTTTTGGTGTTGCAGTAAAAGCAAAGAATGACATATTAGAATGATCTCCATGAGAAGCTAACTCATTCATTAAAAGATCATCATCTTCTACTCTATTGTTTTCATCTGCTAATTCGCTTCGAGCATATTCTTCTAATACTTCTTCAATATTTCCTAATCCCTCTTTTAATTTAGAAGCGCTTGCTCCAGTTTGAGAGGAATGAGCTTCATCAACTATAACTGCAAATTTCTTATCTACACTATTTATTTCTGTATATATTCTTGGAAATTTTTGTAATGTAGTAATTATTATTTTTTTGCCATCATTAATCGCTTCTAATAAATCTTTTGAAGTCTTTCCTTTATCTATTTTAACTACAGTTCCTGGTACATGATCAAACTGATAAATTGTATTTTGTAGTTGACTATCCAATACTTTTCTATCTGTAACAACGATTACTGAATCAAACACTTTATTATCATTGTTATTATGTAATGAAGATAGTCTATATGCAAGCCATGCTATTGAATTTGATTTTCCTGATCCTGCACTATGTTGTATTAAGTAATTTTTTCCACTACCATTTTCTTTAGCATCTGCAACAAGTTTTGTTACTGCATCTAATTGATGATATCTTGGAAATATCATTTTTCCTGTTCTCCATGATTTTGTTGGTTCATAATCTAAATGCATATATTTTTGTAATATCTCTAATAAAGATTCTTTACATAAAACTTTCTCCCATAAATATGAGGTTCCAAATCCATCTTGATTATTTGGATTACCTGCTCCACCAACATTTCCAGCACCATTAGATCCCTGGTTAAATGGTAAGAAATATGTACCACCTTTTGCAAGTTTAGTAGTCATTACACATTCAAATAAATCAACGCCAAAATATACTAAACTTCTCTCATTAAATCTAAATATTGGCTCTTCAGGGTCTCTATCAAATTTAAATTGATGCATTGAATTGTTCACATCTTGTCCTGTATATTGATTTTTAAGTTCCATTATTACAATTGGAAATCCATTAACAAATAATGTTATATCAACACTATTTTCATTATCAATAGAATAATGTAATTGTCTTACACATTCTAATATATTACCATCATATAATTCTTCTAATTCAGGGTTCATTGATGTTTCAGGTTTAAAGAATACTAATCTAAATTCCATACCATCAAGTTTAATTTTATCTCTTAAAGTAGAAAGTAACCCGTGTTCTTTTATTTGTTCTTCAACTTTTTTTAAGAAATAATCCTTTGTATATTCACCGTGGATAGACATTAATTTCATCCATTTTTTATTTTGAGTAGATGCAATAAAATCAATTAATACTTTAGGATTGTAACCTTTTAATCTATCATACCCTAATCCATCACTAATATGATATCCACCTTTAGTAACTAAATATTTTTCAATTGATTCTTCAAAATTCTTTTCTTGAGTTTCCATACTACACCTCTCTTTTTCCTGTCACACATTCATAAATAAGTGATCTTTTATATTCTTCTAATTTTTCTATTATTTGTTTTCTATATTCAACTACACTATCTAATTTAGAACACTGCTTATCCAAAAAATCAGTATTATTATCTTGCTCACTTTTAGATGGTAATTTAATCTTTAAATTTTTTAAAAGTTCTTGATTAATTGCAGGCTGTGCTCCACCACTCATACTTTCTATTTTAATATTACTTCTAACTTCATCATTTAATAAGCAATAATTAATATATTTCGAATTAACATTATCATTGACGTGAAGAATCATTACATTTGGATTTATTGTTACCCTTTCTTCATAAAACTCATATATTGAGTTTTCTCCACAGCCTGCGCCAACTTTTGTCATCAATATTTCTCCGCCCGTAAGCATTATTTCTGGAGATTCTAGATACTTTTCTTCACTTATATATGTTCTTTTATCATATGATAATGTTCCTGACTTCATTATATTTGTTCCACCGATTGAAAGAGCTCTACCTGGTGTGTCTTCGTCTACAATATCTTCATTTGAATATCCTTTAAAACCAATTCTCCCATTGACATAACCTATATTTTTTACCTTTGTAATTGTTCCTAATGATGTTTTTTCAAAAATAATCCTTCTTTTATATTCTTCTAATAATTCGATTTCTCTATTATTATCCTCAATTATCTTATCTATCTTTTTACATTGATTATTGAGATAATTTGCTATTTTAACCTGTTCATCATATTTTGGTTCAGGAATTCTAATATGTTTCATCTCAGAGTATTTTGTTGTCCATAAATCTGCTACTATACCGTGTCCATTTCGATAAAATTCTTCAGAAAACATATTGTTATCTAAAGCATATTTAATATATTCAGGATAGTAATTATATATTTTCAAAACAGTATTAATTAATGATACACTACCTTCTAAATATGAAAGCCCACATGATTGCTTTCTATCAGATCTTGAATTAATAACAAAATCAAACTTGCAAACTTTTTTACGCTGATCATGTGCATCCGATTTGGCTGCATTTTCAAGTTGTGGAACCACACCATTTTTGGTAACAGATAGTGGTTCATAATCAATATCGGATACCTTTTCTTTTCTTTCTTTTAGATATAGACCTAATGGTTGTATATTCCAATTGTCCGGTATTTTACCTATCCAGTCAATTTCACTCTCCACTAAAACTCTACTCATTTTCCTGTAACTCCCTTAAAACACCATCAAGTTTTCTATCAAGTTCAAGAATTTCGTTCATTATAATTTCTGTTTTACGTGGTGCCTGATATTTATAAAAATATTTAGTAAAAGATATTTCATATCCTATCTTGGTTTTAGATTCATCAATGTACGCATATTTAGCAAATGGAATTACTTCTCTATTCATGTATTCTTCAATTGTTTCTTGAAGTGGAATATTTTCGGTATCTGTTAATTCTTTATTAGGAATATATTCTCCTTTTTTATTTTTCTTTGGTGTTCCATCGTCATTTAATTCTGGTTGTAAAACTGTTACTTTTCTATAGCCAAAGTATTCATTTTCAAATATCTTTGAATAATCATTTTCAACAAAGTCACCATATATTTTTGTTATGTTATCAATATGTTCTTTTGACAATTCGTTTCTTTTACTTCCTAAATTCTTTCTCATTTTATTATAAAATTCTGATGCATTTATCAATTGTACTTTGCCGACTCTATGACCTGGTTTCTTATTTGATAGAATCCAAATATAAGTTGCTATTCCTGTGTTATAAAACATATCATTTGGTAATTGAATAATACAATCTAACAAATCATTTTCTATAACATATCTTCTTATTTCAGATTCACCTGATCCAGCATCTCCTTTAAATAATGCTGATCCATTATGAACTATTGCAATTTTAGAACCTTCTGGTTTCATTTTAGATACTGCATTTTGTAAGAACAATAATTGACTATCAGATATAGCTGGTGTTCCTGCTGGAAATCTTCCATCACTACCCTTTTCGGCTTCTTTCAACACTGCAGCCTTTTCATTTTTCCATTCAATTCCAAATGGTGGATTCATTATAATATAATCAAAAGTTTCACCAGGAAATAAATCTCCAGATAAGGTATTTCCATGTCTTATATTATTGGAATCTTCTCCTTTAATTAACATATCAGCTTTACAAATAGCATATGTTTGAGCGTTTAATTCTTGTCCATAGCATAACATTCTTGATGATGAATTTAATTTTTTGGCATATTCCATACTAGCAGTAAGCATTCCACCCGTTCCACAGGCTCCATCATATACTGTTTTTATCTTTGAAGAATCTGCTAAATCCTCTTCATCTTCAAATATTAGATTAACCATTAATTCAATAACTTCCCTTGGTGTATAGTGTTGCCCTGCTTCTTCATTTGAAAGTTCATTAAATCTTCTTATTATTTCTTCAAAGATATATCCCATTTCAATATTTGAAACATAACTTGGATGTAAATTTGCTTTTTCGGAATTAAATGTATCTATTACTTGATATAAAATGCCATTCCCAGCCATTTTTTCAATTTGCTTATTTAAATCAAAATTTTTAATAATATCTTTAACTTCATCTGAATACCCATTTATATAATTATAGAAGTTTTCT
This sequence comes from uncultured Mycoplasmatota bacterium, assembly GCA_946007485.1. GTDB lineage: Bacteria > Bacillota_I > Bacilli_A > RF39 > UBA660 > RUG705. Next base: position 1,625 of record CAMGAM010000062.1, on the reverse strand, counting down.
TCAATATTATCTGGATCGTCTAACAACTTTTTAAAATCATACTTTGAAGTATTATAAAATTTTTGGCCTGCGGTTTCTTTAAGGATAAAATCTCTTTTTGCAAATGTTTCAGGATATTTTTTTGCCATTTCTAAAACTTTATCTTTTGTATCAGATAAAACAGAATCAAACCTTTTTAATACTGTTAAAGGAAGAATAACATCCCCATATTCGTGCGGTTTATATACACCTACCAATTTATCTGCTATGCTCCATATTAACGAAGCTTTTTCACTTACTATTTTTGTTATATTACTCATTACTTATTACCTCTCTTTACTAACACTTGTTCTTTATCACTGTCTGGAGTGACTTTGCAATCCTTTCTGTTTGAAATCTTTATATTCTTTTTTTTATCTAAATAAAAGATAACAGAATCTCCTTCTTCAATATTTAATGTTTCTCGAACAATCTTCGGAATAGTAATTTGTCCTTTTGAGGTTAACTTTGCTGAAGCTAACAATTCATTTTTTTCTTCCATATCATTTCTCCTTACTTTCCTTACTATAATAAGTATAACATAATTTGTCTATTTTTAAAATAAATTGACATAAATTGTTGCAAAAAATCAATTTTTAAGTGATTAATACAAGGAATTGGAGGAATTGTATGATTAGAAAATGTACTGATGAGGATATTTCTGATGAAGAATTAGAGAAAGTTATAAATCCTTTTTATGATAATTATCATGAGTATATTATTACTTATGTTATGCCTGAAGTAATTGCATTTTATATTGCTAGTTCTTTTAGTAGGAATGCTATGTGGGAAGCAACTTTTTATCAACATTATAATTCTGCTAAAGATACTTTTAATATTTGTGATGATAAAGATTATGATAAGATTAAAGCTGAAGTAATTAAATTATTAAGAATGAAGTATTCTTTAGAAATTATTAGTGAAAATCCATTAGATTTTAAAAAAATTGAGTATTAGTTTTTGTTCTAATACTCTTTTTGTTTTCCAAAAAACTCACGGAAAATTTATTTTTGTGTGAATGTATGTTGGCTGTGGGTGTGGAAAAAATCATATTTTTGGATTACCTACCTTCCGGGGGGACCTCTAATAATTCATATAAATCTTCTTTTGATATTATTCCTTTTTCTGCTTCTTCATGATGCATTCTACATAATGTAATTAAATTATCGCTATCAAGTTTTTTATTATAATCTTTTGCTATTGGTATGATGTGATGTACTTGCAAGCTATCATAAGTGTATATATTATCTTTTAAACATAACTGACATAAATACTTATCTCTTTTCTTTATTTGATTTCTTTTCTTAATCCAAGCATTAGTATTTCTAAACTTACTTTCTATAGTATTCTTCTTATATGACCTTTTACACATTTTATCTTCTGGATGTATCCTACCACATACTGAACATGATCTATACATTATTCTAAATATTTCTTGTCATTACCTTTTAATTTATTAGATGATTTATTAATATATTTTTGCATATCTTCCAATAAAAATCCTGGTATGATTCCTCTTTCTATCCATCTAATGGATTTATCATAGTTTCTTTCTTCTTGTTCTGGTGATAATGGTACTACTCCTAATTTGAAGTATCCATCTTTTT
>CAMGAM010000061.1 GCA_946007485.1 uncultured Mycoplasmatota bacterium | reverse complement strand
TATTAGAGAGAATGGTATAAAGAGAATTAAACAATAGAGAGGAATGATAGAAATGAAAGAAAATAATATGCAGGAGTTAGTTAATTATTGTAAACAATATGGATTTATATTTCAAGGTAGTGAAATATATGGAGGACTTGCTAATACATGGGATTTTGGACCAGTAGGGGTAGAACTTAAGAATAATATTAAGAATGCTTGGATGAAGAGATTTGTTCAAGAAGATGTTAATAATGTAGGACTTGATTCAGCTATTTTGATGAATCCTAGAACATGGGAAGCTTCAGGACATATAAGTACTTTTTCAGATCCACTTATCGATTGTAAAGCTTGTAAGACAAGATATAGAGCTGATAAATTAGTAGAAGATGATGGATGTATGGAAGCAGGGGCAATGAGTGATGAAGAATTAATTAAATATATCAATGATCATAAAATAGTTTGTCCTAAATGTGGTAAGTTAGATTATACTGATATTAGAAAATTTAATTTGATGTTTAAAACTTTTCAAGGAGTTACGGAAGATAATAAGAGTACAGTATATTTAAGACCAGAGACGGCTCAAGGAATATTTACAGATTTCTTGAATGTACAAAGAAGTATGAGATTAAAAGTTCCTTTTGGAATAGGACAGGTAGGGAAGAGTTTTAGAAATGAAATAACACCTGGTAATTTTATCTTTAGAGTTAGAGAATTTGAACAGATGGAGTTAGAATTTTTCTGTAAACCAGGAACTGAACTTGAGTGGTTTAAGCATTATAAAGAGGAATGTAAGAAATTTTTATTAGATTTAGGAATTAAAGAAGAAAATTTAAGACTTAGAGATCATTCGCAAGAAGAACTTTGCTTTTATAGTAATGCAACAACAGATATAGAATATAAATTTCCTTTTGGATGGGGAGAATTATGGGGAATAGCTAGTAGGACTGATTATGATTTATCACAACATCAGAAATTTAGTGGTGTAAGTCAAATGTACTTAGATCCAGATACGAATGAAAAATATATTCCTTATGTTATTGAACCGTCTTTAGGAGTGGAAAGATTATTTTTGACAGTTTTATGTAATGGATATGAGAAAGAAGAGTTAGAAAATGGGGATGTTAGAGAAGTAATGAGATTACATCCATATTTAGCTCCATATAAATGTACAGTATTACCACTTGTTAAGAAATATCATAGTGAGAAAGCTTTAGAATTATATAAAGAACTTAGTAAAGAGTTTATGACAAGTTATGATGAATCAGGATCTATTGGAAAGAGATATCGTAGAGCTGATGCAATAGGAACACCTTTTTGCATAACTGTTGATGATGAGACAATTAATAATGGAACGGTAACAATTAGAGACATCAATACTATGGAACAAATTACTTTGAAATTAGATGAAGTAAAAGATTATGTTGAAGAGAGAATAAAATTTTAGATAGGATGTAAAAAGAATAAATATTATTCTTTTTTCTTGTAATAAAAAGTTATTTATAATATAATGAGTTTAGTAGAGGAGCTGACGATATGGATAATTCTTTTAAGAATAAAAATGCTTTAGTAATAGTTTTTGAAGTATTGGTAATTGTTTTAGGAATTGGAGGAATTACTTTTGCAACTTCAAAACTTCTTAATGATAGAACACAAACTGAAATTAAAACTGGCGAATATAATATAGATTATGTTGGGGATACGGAATTATCTTTTAGTGAAATAGAACCAATGTCTGATGAGAATATTAATATAGATACGAAAGATAATGTTATTAGATTAGAGTTTTCTTTAAGAGGAGTATCTCAGAATAAGAATGATGATTTAATATATGATGTAATGCTTAATGAGATGAATATCGATTGTAGTTTACTTAATGAATATACGAAATGGAATTTATATAAGAATGGAAAATTAATATCTAATGGTAGTTTATCTCCGGGATTTGATGGAAATGTTTTAGGCAGTACCATGAGACTTACTAATATTCAGGAAGATTTACCAAAATATGATCAAGAATATGATAAATATGTACTTATTTTTTGGATAAGTGAAAGTTGTGATGATTTACTTACTTGTGAAAAGATTGATCAAAGTAGTATTGCTAATAGTAAGATGTCAATGAAGATATTTATTGCTTTATATGGAGGAGCTAAGAAGCAATTTGAAAGAGTTCCTAATTATGATAAAACTTGTGCAAATATTCCAGAATTATATAATAATATGATACCTGTTAGTTATAAAAATGGTGAATGGGTTGTTGCTGATAAGAATAACAGTGATAAAGATAATTTATGGTATGATTATAGTAGTCAAAAATGGGCAAATGTAGTAATTGTAAATAATAATAAGTATAACAGTGTTGGAATGACTATTAATAAAGATGATATTCTTGCTTATTATGTATGGATACCTAGATTTAGATATAAGTTATGGAATGTAGAAGATGAGGTTAATGATAGTTATTTGGCATATGATGATGGAATAGAGATTATTTTTGAGAATGGATTAAATACGATTAATACAGATAATTATAAGAACGATATATATATTACTCATCCGGCATTTGGAGATAATTTATCAGGATTTTGGATTAGTAAGTATGAACTTAGTAAAAGTGGAGATAATTATTTAAGTATATCTTCTGTAGAAAGTTATCGTAATGATACTCTTGACAATTATAAGAGTGTTACTAATAATCTTGTTAGTAGTTATGAATTAGGTGATAAAGTTAGTAGTCATATGGTTAATAATTTAGAATGGGGAGCTACATTATATTTATCTCATAGTAAGTATGGAGTATGTGTTGGTGATGGATGCTATAAGATAGATGTAAATAATTCATATGTAAGTGGTAATAATAAATGGGATACGACTACTAGAAATCTATATGGAGTATATGACATGGCTGGAGGAGTTTCAGAATATGTACTTGGGAATTATAAGATAGGTAGTGCTACTTATGAAGTTAAACTTCAAGATGGAGATACTTGGTATCAAGGTCATGCTTTTATGAGTGATAGAGATTATATTGTAAGAGGAGGAAAAGATAATCAATTATTCTATTTTGGAGATATAGGTATGAGTTTGACAGAACTAGGTACAAGAAGTGTATTAGTTAGTAAATAAGTTAAGTACTAGAAAGGGAGAAGTTATTATAGCTTTTCTCTTTTATATTATAAAAAAATAGCTAACTTTGATTAGCTAAATTTTTAATACCAGTTCTTATTTTTGTAAGATTATCTTTCTTTTCTTCTTCAGTCATATTGTTCCATAGTAGTTCGAAGAGAACTCCTAATCCAATAAGTGCATCTTCATCTCTGAATTTAATTGTTGTTTCAATAGAGTCTTTAATTTTTTCTTCATTATCATCTTTAAAGTTTTCAATGATATATTTTCTAATATCAATATTTTCCATTTTATCACCAATATTAATATTTACAAAAAATATGAAAAAATACTGGTAAAAAAATATAAATTAATATATAATTATTTTAGGAGGATGATATCATGGAAACAAGTACAATTATTATTGTTGTAATTGTTGGTATATTAGTTCTTTTGGCATTTTATGTAATTGGTGTTTATAATAAACTAGTTAATGCTAGAAATAAAGTAGATAATCAATTTAGTCAAGTAGATATTCAATTAAAAAGAAGAGCTGATTTAATACCAAATTTAGTAGAGACAGTTAAAGGATATGCAAAACATGAAGAAGGCACTTTAACAGCAGTTATTGAAGCAAGAAATAAAGCTGTTAGTGCAACTTCAATAAATGAAAAAGTAGATGCTAATAATGAGTTAACTGGAGCATTAAACAAATTATTTGCATTGTCTGAAGCATATCCAGAACTTAAAGCAAATGAGAATTTTATGTCTTTACAAAATGATCTTAAAGAAACTGAAGATAAGATTACATATGCAAGACAATTTTATAATGATTCAGCGATGGGATTTAATAATTTAGTAGAAATGTTCCCATCAAATATAGTTGCTTCAATGTTTAAATTTAAAAAGTTTGAATACTTTAAAATTGATGAAAAAGAAAAAGAGACACCAAAAGTAAAGTTTTAGGATAAGAACCTAGAGTAATTTAGACTTTTGTAGTCTTTTTCTTTAGGGGGATAAAATGTTAGTAGAAATAGATAATAAAGAGTATGAAGTAGAAATAATTAAAAAAAATAATCGTAATACTTATGTGAGAGTTAAAAATGGAAAAATAGTAGTATCAACAAATTATTTAACTAGTAAAAGTAGTATTTTAAAACTTATTAATGATAATAAAGATAATATTATAAAGATGATAGATAATGATAGTAAAAAAATCGATAGAGAAGAAAAATTTTATTATTTTGGAAAGGAATATGATGTTATCTATGGGTTTCAGGAAATAGAGTTTAGTGATGATAAGATATATGCAAGTGATGAGAATAAATTAAAGAAATATATAGATAAAGAGATTGCTAGAATATATAGTGAAAGAATGGAATACTATTACAATAAGTTTGAAGAAAGAATACCGGTTCCTAATTTAAAAATAAGAAAGATGACTAGTAGATGGGGAGTATGTAATATAAAGAATCATAATATTACTTTGAATTATCAATTATCTAAGTATAATATATGTTGTCTAGATTATGTAATAGTACATGAACTTAGTCATTTTATTCATCCAAATCATTCAAGAGATTTTTGGAATTTAGTGGGTAAGTATTATCCAGATTATAAAAAATGTAGGAAAATGCTTAAGGAGTAAATATATAAAAAGGAGTGAACATATGAAAAAGAAAATATTATTATTCTTAATGATGATGTTGTTTATGCCTTTATCAGTATTAGCAGATACTATTTATAGTGTATCAATGAATGTTAATATTTTAGAAGATGGAACAGCTAATATAGTAGAAAAATGGGATGTTAAGGCTGATTCTGGTAGTGAATGGTATAAAACAATGTATGAACTTAATAATTCAGAACTTACTAATTATAAAGTTCTTATGGATGGTAGCGAATTAAAGTATAAAGAATGGGATGTTGATGAATCACTTAGTGAAAAAAGTGGTTATTATGGAATAAATAATACATATAAGGGAATAGAATTATGTTTTGGAAAAGGAGATTTTAAAAGACATACATATACAATTAGTTATACTTTATCAAATTATGTTTTTAATACAGAAGATAGTCAAGTATTAGCATGGGTATTATTTCCAGAAACTAATGTAGATTATTTTTCGGCAGAAATATCTAGTTATTATAAATTTCCAGATACATTAGATGTTTGGGGGTATGGATATAAAGGTTATGCTTATGTAGAAAATGGAGTTATTAAATTAAGTACTGAGGATTCATTAAACAATGAATATGTATCATTGCTTGTTAAATTTCCACTTAATACATTTAAGACAGATAATGTCGATAGTAGATATAAAACTTTTAATGATGTATATGAAGTAGCACAAGAAGGAACTTTTGATTATGATTACGATACAGATAATAGTGGCTCGTTTTTGATTGACATTTTGATATTTGCATTAATTATTATCTTTCCAATTTTATTTATTGTTTTTCTTGTTAACGCTACTTCTGAATTAGAATATGGTTATATTAATAATAAAACAATTGATAAAAAAAATACACCAATGTTTAGAGAAATACCTTGTAATAAAGATATATATTATGCCAATACTTTAATTAAAATAAACAATTTTGGTTATAAAGAAAGTAATATTTTTGGAGCAATTATTCTTAAATGGGTAAAGGCAAATAAGATAGAATTTAAAAATGAAAAGACAGGTATTTTTAATAAGGAATCAGGTATAATCGATTTAACTAAGAATCCACAATTTGATAATTTCTATGAAAAAGAACTTTTTGATATGATGTATGAGGC
>CAMGAM010000060.1 GCA_946007485.1 uncultured Mycoplasmatota bacterium | reverse complement strand
ATGAATAATACGAATGATGGTGTAAGTTCTGGTAATTTAACTATTCAAAATGATATAGAGGCTCCGACAATTACTTTAAGTGCAAATAGTGATAGTACATATACGAAAACAAAGAGTGTGACAGTAACAATAAAAGATGCAAGTAGTGGACTTGCAAGTGGTGCAAGTTTAAAATATGGATGGAGTACTAGCAACACAACAGAACCAAGTAGTTATACGACAGTAAATCCAAGTTATACAGCAGGAACGACATCAGGAGTGACATTTACAGCGAGTGGTTCTGGTTTAACAGGAGATTATTATTTATGGGTAAAACCAGTAACTTTAAAAGATACTTTAGGAAATAGTAATACTACAATAAAAAAATCGACAGGGACATTTAAATTTGATAATACGGCTCCGACAGGAACATTATCGTTGTCTAGTAGTGGAGCAATTATTACGGCAACAGTATCTGCAAGTGATCCTCAAAGTGGAATAAGTGAATATCAATATGCAAAGGGTACTAGTTCAAGCTGTACTGACTATACATATACATCATCAACAAATTCATCATACAATTTTACTGTATCATCAGAAGGAACATATTATGTGTGTGTAAAAATTAAAGATAAAGCTGGAAATTTGTCAGATGCTATTTCAAAATCAATTGCTATAAAATCTGTAAATATTACTTATAGTTCATCAAATTTAATCTATAAATTAGATGATATTAGTAATGGAACTGGTGAACGTATGACTTATTCAGTTAGTAATGGAGTGGTAACAGTCACTGCTAGTAAAGATGATGGCTATGGATTTATTAATGCAAGAGTGTATTTAGAGGCAAATGAAACATATTATTTTAATTGTACAACTTCAGGCACTTATGGAAGTAGTGGTCAACAAGAAGTTTTCTTGATGTTAGATGGAGCATATAATACATATTATCACATGACCAGTAATACAAATTATTCATTTACTCCAACTGTCAGTGGAGAATATTATCTAAGATTGGATGTAAATACTTCTGGGGAAACACAAACATTTTCTAACATAAGAATTGAAAAGAAGGTAGTACAATCAATAATATCTGGTTCTGCTTTAGGAACTTTGCCAACGATGAGCGTTTCAGGATATACATTTAATGGATTTTATACAGCTGAGAGTGGTGGAACTAAGATAACGACAACTACTAAAGCGCCATCAAGCGATACAACATATTATGCTCATTGGTCAGACACAACTCCACCAACAACTCCAACAACAATGAGTTTCGTTTTTGGTGATTGGAGTGATTATACAGATGATACTTGGACAAATAAAGGAGTATATGCTGTAAGATCAGTTGGCCTAAATGATGCTTCTCAGAGAGGCCCTTCAGGATCTACCGATAGTGGAAGTGGAGTCGCTAAATATCAAATATCGAGCGATAATAGTACTTGGGAAGATTATAATTATGATAATAGTAAAAGTATGTATTATATGGGATCTAATGGTACATATTATAGATATTTTAGAGCATGCGATAATGCAGGTAATTGTGGTTCATCTTTGAAAAAAACTGCAAAAATAGATATGACTACACCAACAGTTAGTTATAGTGTAGCTGGTGGAACCTATACAACAACTAAAAGTGTAACTGTGACAGCAAGTGATTCAGGAGGCAGTGGATTTAACTATATGAATGTACATGTTTATAAAGATGGAACTAAGATAGAATCTAAAAGTCAAAATTCTATAACTACTTCGAGTTTTAATGTTTCTTTGGACAGTGATGGAACTTGGTATGTATATACGACCGTATATGATAATGCTGGTAATAAGCAAAGTCAAAGCCCAGATAATGGGTATGGATGGTATTATCAACAGTATACAATTGGCACAACTAAGAATGGTGCATATTTTGTAAACAATAGGGCAAGCATAGCTAATTTAAGTAGTAGTTTAGTAGGTGGAATGTATAGATTCCAAGGTAGTGCTTCAGCTGTTACAAATAATTATATTTGTTTTGGAACTAGTAGTAAGAGTACTTGTACAGGAAGCCCTGATTATTGGATGTATCGAATAATTGGAGTTACTTCAGATGGACAAATTAAAGTAATTAAGAAGACACCGCTTGGAGGTGGAGGAGGAAATACTTATGCTTGGCATAATAGTAGTTCCTCATATGTAGCTTGGAGTAGTAGTTTGTTATATTCAAATTTAAATGGTAGTTCATTTTTGACTAATACGACATATTTACCTAGTGGGTGGAGCGATAAAATAGCGAGTGCAACGTGGTATTTTAGAGATGATAATAAAGCATATGGTTCAACATATATGGCATATACAGGAGCAGATATGTATACATATGAAACTAGTGATAATTCATTAACCGCAAAGATTGGCTTAATGTCACTTCATGATTATTATTTGGCACCAGGAAATGGAATTTCATGTAATACGAGTGGTTCATGTACTTCTAGTTGGATTCAATTTACTCAAAATTCATCAAGTTATGCTACTAGTTCTGAATGGTCAATGGCTAGAAGAGGAAATATGAATAATGTTTGGTATGCAATTAGGATAAGTTCAAATGGTTATGCAACAGATTCAAGTAGTCCAGTTACTACTCAATACATTGTAAGACCAGTATTCTATATATCATCATCTGTTAATATAACGGGAACTGGTACAATTAGTGATCCATACATTATCGGATAGAGCTAACCTATAAGATATTCTTATTAAAAAATAAAATCTTATAGGTTTTTTTTTAAAAAATACCATATCGTTTCTTAAACTTTATCTCTTTTTTTCTCATCATTTTGTAATTAAAAAAACTATATTACAATCTTAAATTTGACAGCTGTAAGATATAAAAAACTTTGAAATCTTACTTTATTATTCAAAAATCTTTAAATAATTATATAAGTTTGTTTCATAATCAATTCTAAAACAAAATAATTCATGCAAATCATATCTAATATATTAGGAATGTATTTATCTCTTTTGAATTCTAAAAACAGTTATATTTATGATAGACTTTAATACTATTACTTTTTGTTTATATTCGTTTTTTTATGATTGAGTAATAAATCAAACTATGTAGTTTTATAAAAATAAATCAACAAACTATTAAACTTATTAAATTTATGGTAAAATTAATAATAGAAAATTAGGTGTTAATTAAAATGTTTAAATTTATTTAAAGTGAAGAATTGGAAAAAAATATTACAAATGAGTATATTGATGAATTAGAAAATAAGATGAATATTAAATTTCCTAATATTTTAAGAGAATATTATTTAAAACATAATTTTGCTAATACAAAAGAATGTACTTTTAAATTGGATGGCATTGAAGGAAAATTTATTTTGGATTTTATAATTCCACTAAAATATGGAACTTGTAATTTTGAAAAAGAATATGAATGCGTCTTAGAAAATGAATGTATATCAAATGAATATATACCTTTAGCGGTGGATATGGATGGAGATAACTATTATTGGCATTCAAAAAGTGGAAAAGTATATTATATTTCACATTAAAATGTAGAAAATCCCATATTAATATGCGATAGTGTAGCAGCATTTTTTGAAATTTTAAATAAATGTTACGATGAAGAAATAACAATACCAAATTTTAATAATAGTTTTAACGGAAAAACTGATTTAACAAAATTTGTTTCACAAGATAATACAAAAAATATAAATATTGAAAAGATCTTAAAATATAATGGCAAATTTGTATTAATTTGTATTTTAATTGGTATTATTTTAACGATAATATCTGTGGCACTTATACCAGTTACTGATAGTTTATCAGTAATACTAGCAGGAGTGTTTGGAATATATACTTTGATTTTTATAATAATTAATATAATCAATTATATAAAGTCAAATAATGCATTAAAAAAATATGATATAAATGTATTAAAAAAAGAAGTAGAAACTGCAATAAAATTAGATGGAATAGATACTTATTTAACAGATAATTATATAATATCAAATTCTAAAACAATAAAAATAACAAAATATAGTGATATCGAATGGACTTTTATAGCAAATACAACGGGTAGAGTTTTTCAAAGAATGGTTATTTCGTCATCTTATAGATTAGGCGGTATTCCAGTAATTGCATATTTAAAAAATGGTAAAAAGGATATAATAGCATTTATTAAAAATGAAATAAATGCCAATATGATTTTCTCAAAAATAAGGAATGAAAACAACGGTGTGCTAATAGGCAATACATTAGAAAATGCAAAAAAATATAAGAGTATAAATCCTAAATATAAAAAAGACTCAGATAAAATAGCTATAATTATAGCTATTGCAATAGTTATAGCCACATTGATTTGTAGTTATATTAATAAATAAAAACATGTAGATATTATATAAAATAAATTTAGTTATAAAACATTATTAGATGAAAAAAATCTTCGCACTTATTATATACTAAAAAAGCACACTTTAAAAAAATTTCTATATTTATGAATATTTGAAAAAAGTTAAAAATGATAATAAAAAATACCTTTTTACTAAAATATTAATCAGATTTTAATATGAACGATTAAAAATAAAAAATTTCATAAAAATAAAGAAAATTCTTTAAAAAAAATTAACATATTGTTTCTTAAATTTTCTCTCTTTTTTCTCTAATCATCTTGTAATTTTAAAAAAACTATATTATAATATTTAATAGAGAATAAGGGAGTGTTTTTATGTCTACAAACATTGAATTAGATAGTAATAATAATATTTTTGGAGTAAAACACTATAAAGTAAAAGTCGTTAAGAAAAAAGAAAATATCTTTCGATACATAGTTAGTGTCATGTCATATGCTATTTTTATCTTCCTAATGCTATTGGGTGGAACTTTATTACTTTATATTGCTGATATTAAAATAAGAGCTATGAAAGGTGATTATACTGCTCCAGTATTTAATGCTTATGTTGTCTTATCTGGTAGTATGCTTCCGTCAATTCAGATAAAAGATATTGTCGTCACCAAAAAGGTAGCCGAAGAAGAATTAGAAATAGGAGATATAATTACTTTCATTTCTCCAGATCCAAGATTTGGAGGTATCTCAGTTACTCATCGTATCATTGATAAATATTATGATGAATCAAGTGGAAACTATTCATATCGGACCCAAGGAGATAATAACAATGTCGCCGATAGTGCTTTAGTTCCTAATAATAATATTTTAGGAAAAGTAATTCTCAAGATACCAAAATTAGGATATCTTCAAGATATTTTGTCAAGTAAAGGTGGATTAATCATCGTTGTCCTTATTCCATGTTTAGTTATCTTGTCATATGACATTATGAAATTACTTAAAAAAGTTGGCCAAAAGACTAAATTAATTAAAGAATAATAAAAAAGAAAAGATAGTTAGGAATGATACCATGTTGAAGAAAAAAATAGAAGTCGTCGAATTAAACAAAAAAAAATCAGAAATTGTTCTTGAAGAAAAACAATCTTCACTAGTAATTTTTTGGCGTAAACATCGGTTCCATATTCTATCTATTCTTTTACTTATAGCTTTAATTATTCTAATTACTGGTAGTTTTCTCTTTTTATCAAATATGTATAAAAGTGAAGAACCAACTATCACAGCTGTATCTATAGATACTAATTTAAGTGACTTTAATCAATATATAACTGGTGGTAAAACTCCAATTACCGAAGAAACAGCCAAAAATAAATTTCTAAATAGTGGCGACTTTAAAGTAATTGGTGAAGCCTTAACTGTTAAGACTGTTGAATCTGGCTCTTATGTCATTAAATTTTATAGTGATGGTACTGCCTTAAAAATAACTAAAAATGGTAATTTAATTACCAGAATAAATCCCTTAGAAAATGGTAATTATGGTATTGATAGTTCCGGAGTTACTAACAGTAAAGCTATTACTAGAGATATCACTTTAAAAGAAACTAAAACATATCCATGGGGAACCGTTTCATATTTTTCAGATGGATCGGCTGAAATAACAAATTCTAAAATGAATATATTTGTTAGAAATTCATCTGATGTTTTAGAATCATATATCTCTGGTAATAAAGTA
>CAMGAM010000059.1 GCA_946007485.1 uncultured Mycoplasmatota bacterium | reverse complement strand
CCTCCAAATTACATTATCTTCTTAAAGTTTTCGACACTTTTTAATACACTTTTTTCTTTTCTTAATTTCATTTCTTCATGTTTCATTTCTTCTTCCTTCTCTTTAATCTTATCAAGTGCTGAAGATGTAATCTGACTTCTAAGTACATTCTCAGCTGCATACGAAATACTTTCACACATCTTTAGCTCATAACATATATAAAATGTCATTAAACTACCTAATACATGACTAACATCAGTCTCCATTACAAAGTCTTCTCCTTCGTAATATTCTCCCTTAAATTCAACCGGAAACAACTGAATCTTTACAAATTCAAATGATGTAAGTGAATAGAAATGATTATAATAAACATTTATCTCACTGTAATTTCCAGAAGTTATTGCTTCATCAATACATCTTTCTATCTCTAAAAATCTTTTAATAAAATCTTCTTTAGCAATTTTAAGAATTGTCTTATCATCACTATAATTAATTTTTTTTCCAATTATTATCTTATAAGCATCTATATCTTTTTTTATTTGTCTACTTATTGAAGAATTAAAATTACCACAAAACCCATAATCATTAGCTATATAAATATTTAACTTTGGTTTATTAGGATCTGGAATTAATATTTTCTTATCTAAAATTAAATTTTTATTATACATAATTCTTGATAATATATCCGTAATCTCTTTACCAACATCTCTATATTTATCAGCTTCTTTTAAAGCCTTATCCATTCTTAGAAGTGCTTGGAAGTTCATAACTTTAACAACATTCTTAATTTTCATGAAATCTTCCTCCTCTATAGTTTTTTATAATTTTTCTTCTTCAAATTCTCCTGACTAATTACTATATTATTAAGCAACTTAAATGTAATATAAGTAAAATATAAGAAAATAAATATTATTACTAATCCCAATATTATCAGTAAAAATACTGTCGTATACTCATTTGTTAAATAATCATATATTTTACTACTTACATATATACACATAACATTAATTATACAAAAAAGTAAATCTACTGGTATTCTTTTATACATCTTCATAATTATATCTGCTCCAATCATAAAGAATACCATTATAAATATATATATAAGATTAATTCCTGAAAAAGTAGCTGTTGCCCATATCATAAAAATATAATTAAGAGTAATAAAACTAAATGCTAAAATTGATCTATTATTCATTCCTAAAAATAATCCATAAAACTTTATCTTACTAGTCTTAACATTATAATTTTTCAATGTTATCTTAAAAGTTATTGCTAATACTCCTAAAAATATTAATGCTACTAATAAGAAATTAACAATATTACCTAATATATCAATATTCTTATCCATCCTAATTACCCTCTTTAATCATCAAATTAAATACATTCCCACTATTCATATAGAAGGCCTTTATATTTTTATAATTTAATTCCACTTCCTCATTCTTTATATCGACACTACCATCAATTTCACCAATTATTGGTAAATAATCTTGCATAATAAGTAAATTATAATCTTTACTAATTATTCTAATTACTTTTATATGTTCATATTCTATTAGACCTTTAGATAAATCAAATATTCTAACTTTTATTCCATTTCCATCATTCATGATATTTACCTATAAATAAGAATTTACTCTCATCAACATTATCATATACTCCATTTAGTATGTTCTCAACATCTATAAGCACATCCTCTATCTTAACAAACTGACCTGGAATATTAGTAAATGGTTCTGCTACAAACATTGGCTGTGAAAAATAATATCTTAACTTTCTCGATCTATAGAATATTCTTTTATCTTCTTCACTAAGTTCTTCAATACCAAGTATGGCAATTATTTCTTCTAGTTCTTTATATCTTGTCAAATATCTAAGTACTTCTTCTATTAATTTAAAATGTCTTTCTCCTATTTTCTCGACATCTACTAATTTACTGGTAGATTTAAAGACATCAATTGCTGGATATAAACCAAGTTCAGCAACCTTTCTATCAAGTACAATTTGTCCATCCATATAAGAAGTAATTGTCTGAACTGCTTCATCATTATAATCATCTGCTGGAATATATATTGCCTGAAATGATGTAATAGACCCTTTATCGGTAGAACTAATTCTCTCTTCAATTTTACTTATCTCATTAGCCATATCAGCTGGATATCCATTTTCGATAAGTAATTGTTTTAATTCGGTAGCAATCTCTGATTTAGCTTGCATAAAACGATAAATATTATCGATAAATAATAGTACATCTTGACTCTTTTCATCCCTTAAATATTCAGCCATTGTAAGTCCTGCATAAACTGATTTACTTCTTGATACTGGATTATCTCCCATCGCACCAAAAACCATACTCATTTTATCAAGCAAATTAGATTCTTTCATATCTTCATATAATTCTTTACCTTCACGACTACGTTCTCCTGCTCCAACAAAGATTGCATTTGCATTAATTGAAGCATAAACATTATGAATAAGCTCTTTAATAAGTACTGTTTTTCCTACTCCAGCACCTCCTAAAAGACCCATTCTAAATCCTTTCTGAAGTGGAGCAAAGAAATCAATTACTTTAATTCCTGTCCAAAGTATTGAAGCACTAACATCGACATCCTTAAGTGATACTGTTCCATGATTAATATTTCTCTTATTCACACTCTCTATCGTCTTATCATCAATTGGACTTCCATAAGAATCAAATACTCTTCCTAATATCTTATCAGAGTATTCTATCTCAATTCCATCACTAAGTCTAATTACTGAGCTTCCTTTTTTAAGACCTCTCGTCGTATTTAGACTAATACAAGTTGCACTGACATTATTGATACTAACAACTTCAAAAGCATAGTTATTATCATCTTGAGATACTAAAATATCACCAATTTTTACTGAGTCATCACTCAAAATTACTTCAATGCTAATATCAAAAATTGAAATAATCTTTCCAACTACCATTGTATCTACCCCAATCTATTTATTTTGATCCATCAAAAACTGATAACTATCTATCATTTCTTGCTTAGTCTTTGGTGAAAATTTATACTGAACTAAATTATCAAGAATTTTCTTTCCTTCTCTAAGTCTTCTCTGTAAATCTTCCCCCATCTCATCTATATTAGCAAGCTCATATATCTGTCTAACATCCAAATATGTTAAAAGCTCTATTCTAACTTTACTACCAACTTTCTTCATCATCTTATCCTGTACATTACCACCAAGTCTTGATACCGAAAGTCCATAATCAATTGCTGGTTTCTCACCTTTAGAAAAATTCTTCGCTGACAATACTATTTGTCCATCACATATTGAAATAATATTTGTTGATATATAATCCGTTATATCTCCACCTTTAGTCTCTACTACTGGTAAGATCGTAATTGATCCCCCAT
This sequence comes from uncultured Mycoplasmatota bacterium, assembly GCA_946007485.1. Lineage (GTDB taxonomy): Bacteria > Bacillota_I > Bacilli_A > RF39 > UBA660 > RUG705. The sequence continues at coordinate 2,695 of CAMGAM010000059.1, read as the reverse complement.
TCTTATGTTGACATCCTTTTTCCAAAAGTCTACTATGGGTATAAAAGATATCAGATGGATAAGCATCTCTACCAGGAGTTTTCTTACTAGCTAAACTTATCTGTCTATATATATCAGCATGTTTCTTTAAATCATCTAAACATACTAATACATCGTAAGATTGCATCATAAATGATTCTGCAATCGATAATGCTACATATGGCGTCAAATATGTTCTCGTTGGTAATTCATCATGAAAAGATGCAATAATTATCGTATAACTAGCAGCTCCCCTTTTAGTAAGTTCATAATAAATATCTTTAACTTCCTTCTTTGTCTTACCAATTGCTACATATATACATAAAACATTCTTATCTTTTTGATTAACAATCGTATCTAAACAAATCTGTGTCTTACCAGTCTTTTTATCACCAATAATCAACTGTCTCTGTCCCTTACCAATCGGATATATAAGATCAATTCCTGTAATTCCAGTTAACATTTCTCTTTTTACAAGTCCTCTATCCATTAAAGGAACATTCTTATTCTCAACACTAATTTCTATTAAATTATCAAATTTCTTTCCTGCTATTAAATCATTTCCAAATACATCAATTACTTTTCCAACAGAATCCAAACTAAATAAACATTTAAATTCTTTCTTAAGCGCATATACCATATCTCCAGGTTTAATCTCTTCATTAATTTTAACTAAAGCGACAATTACTCTATCTGGATATATTCCAAATACATACCCTGAAGCCTTCTCTTGAATATTTACTTCTTCATAAAAGGAAACATCATTAAGACCAGTAACTTCAATATTATAATCATTTACTTTAATAACTTTTCCAGTATTATAAACATTATTATTATTTTTAATGCTATCTACCGTTCCATATAAATTGCTAGTTATAATATCATCCATACTATACATTCCTTTCACTTAAACTAAAATCATATACTTTATTTCTATATATAATTTTAATCCCCCTGTATATCTTATCATTAAATACGGTTTTAATATTCTCACTTAGATGATCATAATTTTCACTCTTACTACCAACCAATATTGTAATTTCAGGATTATTAAGATCTACTAACTGATCTAAATAATCAATAAAATTCTCAATCGTATTTTCCATTACTATTAGTTTAAAAGCTTCATACACCTTATATTCTTTATTTGTAAGCATCTTCTTAATTTCCATTTCTCTATCTTCACTCATCATGCTCTTAAGTTTATATATCGTATCACTATCAAATTTATTTCTTAAATTAAGACAAAATTCATAATCTGTATTCTCTTCACTAAGTGATAAAAAATCTCTAATCAATTCTTCATAATTAACTACAAAATTTTCATCAATTAATTTATTAATCTCAAGTACATTCTTATCTTGATACTTCGTTTCATTAAGTAAATCTATTACATTTGGATCAAAAGCATAGCCACCCTTACTTAATTCTTTATTATTATCCTCTTTTATTCCCTTTTCTCTATCCTTAATTAATTCGTCTATTTCTTGAAGTTTATTTTCCTTCTCGGCTATTATTTCATCATATCCTTGAAGTTTATTTACAAAGTAAGACTTTGTTTGAGAATTGACAATTCTTACCGTCTTTTTAAGTATCATAAACATTAAGAATACAAGAAAAGCAATAATCAAACTAACAATAATAAATAAAGTTACCATTTTAATATGTTACAAGTGGATTAAAGAACAATAATAAGAAACAAAATGCAAATAAGAATAGCAAAAAGACTGCTGTAACGATAAGTATTGTCATTACAGAGTGTACTACATCATTCTTAGTCTCTGGATTTCTACCAATTGCTTCGGCAACTCTACCACCAAGTATTCCTATTCCAATCCCAATTCCCAAAAAGCAAAGACCAATCATTATTCCAATTGCTAAAGCTGTATTTGATAAAATAGTTTCCATAAATTCACTCCTATCTCTTATTTTCCTATTCTCTTTTAATTATATCATTGATACTTTTAATTTGTCAATCGCTTTTATATAAGGCATTCAAATTATATGGCTTACTAAGTAATACCTTATCATTAAATGACATAAAATATCCTTCAGATAAATTAACATTTATATATTCAGAACTAACTGAAATCTTCTTTCCTTCTATCTCAATTACTTCTGATTTATCTTCTTCATAATCATAATATATTAATGTATATCCACCTACTAAAGAAACATAAGAGCCCCCACTAAGATTCGTATATTCAACTCCATCAATTAAAAGTTTAACCGGTGTTGGAAAAAAGAATACTTCTTCTCCATCATACATAAAGAAATAATCATATACCCCTGTATAAGTATCATTCTTAATATTATGAATACTATCATTATTAATATAAGTAGCATATTTATAAGTCCTATACTGACTACCTTCTCTAAGAGGAAAAGCTACAATCATTTCCTTAGGAAATAATACTTCTAATTTATCTTTATAATATATTGGTGTTCCATCATATTCAATCTTTTTATCTTTTGGAGTAATATCTACAATACTTTTCTTTAAATTATAAGTAATTATTGCTGTATAATCAGTTCTTATTCCCCCAAAATATTGATAAACTTCTGTTTCTCTTTTATCACGATAATTATCATATTTATATTCTCTATACAAAAAATATAAGGTAATAAGTAGCACAAATACTACCATAATTGGTATCAATATCTTATATTTTTCATT
>CAMGAM010000058.1 GCA_946007485.1 uncultured Mycoplasmatota bacterium | reverse complement strand
TTTATGATAAAGCCGGAAATACCAATACGATAAGTTGTAGTTTAAGTAAAGTGGAGAATTCTAAGCCGACAACTCCTACGCAAAGTTCTGATTATAATGCGCCAATATCTCCAAAAGGAACAGAGAATGTTAAATATAATGTTTCAACTGAGACGATTAAAGTATGGATTGAGTCAGTTTCTAATTATTATGTTTCTCATGTGTGGGTGAAGGATCCATATGGTCAATTAAAAACAGCAGTTCCTAATAATTTTGGTAATGAATTATTAAAAGCAAGTAATATTTTGACAAACGCTATTAATAGTCATGGTTTTCAAAATAAAGTGATTATTGCAGTTAATGGTAGTGGCTTTGTGTTAAAAGATACTTATGATGTTAGTTATTATGCAGCAAATAAAAGTTTTAATAAAACAAGTGTAAGTCCAATAGTTATTGTCGAAGGAAAGGTTTTGAGAGATATTTCAAATGGGAAAATTCCTTCTGATAAGCATGTTACATATGGATTAAAGAAAGATGGATATCTTGGTTATTATAAATATGTTGCTGGTACTAATGATAGTAGAAATATAAATACATCAAAGCAGATTATTGCTGATGGAGTTTTAAATACATTCGCATTTAATCCTGTGTTGGTTGATAATGGAAAAGTAGTGACGTCTGATACTTCTCCAAATATTAGACAGGGTTTTTGCCAAATTGATAAGAATAATTTTGTTTTTATTACTAACAATGATGGTAATAGATCAGCTGGCTTTAGTTTTAAAAAAATGGCTGAATATATGGTATCTTTGGGATGCATAGCAGGATTTAATTTAGATGGTGGAGGTTCGACGACATTATTATTTAAAAATAGTGATAATAATATTATTACTCTTACTGGTAATACTAGAGCTATTGCTGATGTAATATATTTTCATGAATAATTATTAATTTTATTTAAAAGAAGAGATATTTATAGTTTTAGACTATGAGTGTCTTTTTTATGCTTTGTTATATAGTGAGGCAACTTGGTGAGCACAACTAAAATGATAAAAAAAATTTGATAAAATTTGTTGTTCTTTCTTTACAAATAGTGTCAACTTTGTTATAATTACATTTAGAATATGGAAGGTCTTTAAAAAAGATGATACATGTTTGTAGAAATAAAGGAAAGGAATGGTTTTAATGGAAAAGCAAAAAAATACACAAATGTTTGTAATAGCAATTTTAGCAGTAGCTGTGTTGACTATGTCAGTAGGTTTTGCAGCATTTACTCAAACTCTTAATATTGATGGTAATGTTACAGTTGCTAGTTCTGTATGGAATATTGCATTTGATGCGGCATCTTATAAAGAAAGCAATGGTAGTGTATCAGCATCTAATAAAACAATTGACGGAACATCAATGACTTATAATGTTACATTAACTAAACCTAAGGATTTTTATGAGTTTACAGTAAATGTTAAAAATACTGGTACTTTTGATGCTAATTTAACAGGAATAACAATGAGTTCTTTAACTACTGAACAAGCTAAGTATTTGAAGTATGTAATTACTTATAATGGTACAGAGTATACTACTACAACATCTTCATTATCAGTTGCATTAGCTAAAACTACAGGTGTTGCTCCAGTAAAAGTAAGAGTAGAATATATTCAACCAGATGATCCTGCAGATTTACCTAGTAGTGAAGTTAGTGTTTCATTGACAGCTTCATTGACTTATAATCAAGCAGCTTAATAATGAGATAATTTATATCAATCGCCTTTTTAGGCGATTGATATAATAACTTGTTTTAGAATGGATGGTAAATGTGAAGAATAAATTAGAATATTATATATATCCATTGTTATTATTAATTTCTATTGCAATGTTTAAAAATAATTATTTATATAGTTTCTTTTGGATATTGATGATGATTTTTTTGATTATAAGATTGGGATTTCCAAAGGATAGAAACTATTTAAAAGGAAATACTATTCGTATAGTTATTATAAGTATTTTTTCATATGCTATTATAACTTATGGATTAGGATTAATAACTGGTTTTAGTAGTAATATTTTTAATTTAGATATATTAAGTATAATTAAAAATATTATGTTTCCATTAATAATAATTATTTGTCAAGAAATGATTAGATATATATATGCTAGAAAATGTCAATATGATATTAAACCATATATATTTCTTACATTAATATATATATTTTTAGATATTGTAATAGAATTTAATTCTACGATGCTTAATGGAACTGAGGCTATTTTTATATTTATATGTATGACAGTTGTTCCAAAAATTACTTATCATATGTTATATAGTTATATTACATATAAAGTAAGTTATGTACCAACACTTATTGTTAGAATAGTGTTTGGATTATATATATATGTAATGCCTATTTTTCCTAGTTTAGGTAATTATATTATGTCTGTATTGGGAGTTATTTATCCATATATTGTATATAAAATGGTTAGTAAAAACATTAAATATTATGATAAAAGTGATAGATATGTTGTTTCACTTAGAAGAAAGTATATATATTTTCCAATTATTTTGTTATTGATAATTATGGTTATGTTAGTATCTGGAATAGGAAATTATCAATTGGTAGCAATTGGCTCTGGTAGTATGGAACCGGTAATATATCGTGGTGATGCAGCTTTGTTTAAGAAAATAGATAATTATGATGATATAAAAATTGGAACGGTTTTGGCTTATAAAAAAGAAGGGGTGCTAATTACTCATAGAGTAGTTGGAATAAATAAAAAGAATGGAAGTTATGTCTTTAAAACTAAAGGTGATAATAATTTAGAAGTAGATAATTATGATATTTTGCAGGATGAGGTAGTTGGTATCGTTATTTATAATGTTAAGTATATAGGGTATCCGACAATATGGTTAAATGAGAAATTTTCTAAATTATAGATTGGAATGTGTGGTGATAGCATGAAAGATAAGGAACAAAAAGCATTTTTGCAGATTGGAAGATTTGTTCTTTTAGTGTTTATTACAATTGTTTTTGGATTATTTTCATATTATTATTTAATGATGGGATTAAATAATAAATATGAAAAAGTAATTAATTATAACAGTAGTAGTAATGTTTCGTATAAGGTTTATTTATTTGAAAATGATTATTTTGATGAACCTTATTTGGGGATGAATAGGACATATATTAGTAGTTTAATTAATTATATAGATATAGATTTTAATTATAATTTAAATTTTAGTAATTTTGTTAGTGGAAAGTATACATATTATGTAAGAGGAACAATAGCTGCTGATAAGATTAAAGAAGATGATAGTAGTTATTGGTCTAAATCATATGTTTTAACAGAACCTGTTACATTATATTATGATAATCAAAATAGTTTTAATGTTTCGACAAATGTAAAAATAGATTATCAAAAGTATAATAGTTTACTTAATGAATTTAAAAAGGATTATGGAATTTCTTTTAATGGTGTATTTAGAGTAGAACTTATTGTTAATAGTGAAAGTAAAACTGATAATATTGATAAAGAAATACCAGTTGAATCTTTAGTAGAAGTTAAGATACCATTAACACAACAAGTTATAGATTTATCAATTGATTTATCAAATAATGATATGGAAAATAATGTTAGTGAAATGGTGGTTGATAATAATAGGGCTCATTATGTATTCTTAAGTTTAGGTATTTTGTTTATTATTGTTACTATTTGTTTAATATGGATATTATTTAGAGATATTAGAGCATTTTATCTTAGTAAGAGTCAATATTCTAAAACATTAAAGAAAATATTATCTACTTATGATAGTATTATTGTTAATGTAGCTAGTGTTCCTAAAATAGATGGATTAAATGTGATTGAAGTAAATTCATTTAATGAGTTAATTGATGCACATAGTGAAGTAAGAATGCCAATTAATTATTGTGAAGAAATAGCTGATTATAAGAGTGTGTTCGTTCTTATTAGTGATAATATGGCTTGGGTTTATACACTTATTAATCATGAGTATGAGAAGTATGTGGGTAATGGTAGAATTAAGAAAAAAAATAAGAATAAAGATAATTTAAATCATGAAAAAGTAAAAAAAGATAAGTAATTATCTTTTTTGATATGGAGAATTATTATGAGAAAGAAAACAATTGATAAGTTAAAAAAATATCAAAATATTATTTTGGCTGTAGTAATAATAATGATGTTATGTTTTATGACAGTTGGTTTTGCTTTGTATGGTGAAATGTTTGAATTTAGTGGTGGAGTTACTTTAAAACCTGATGGGAAATTAGAAGTATTAAATGTTAGTTTAACTGATAGTTCTAATGTTAGTTCAAGTGAAACGCCAGTTATTACTAGTAATTCAATTGAATTTAATATTACTTTTAGTGGAACTAATGATGCATATTATGCGGTTTATACAGCAGATATTGTCAATAATAGTAGTTATGATTATACGTATAATGATTTTCAATTTACGCCTATAGTTAATTCTTCTTCTGGTGGTGTAGGAATACTTACTTTAACTGTTGATGGCATATCTAATGGTGATATTATAAGTTCAGGTGAAACTAGAACCATTACACTTACTTTAAACTTGGAAGTATCTGATAAAGATCAGTCATATGATGCTTCAGGAACGACAGATATTAATACATCTCAACAAGAAAAAGGATCTGTTTTGGTATCTACTACTGTGGTAGATGATGATTTGACGGGAACTGATAATTTAGGAAAGGTATTGCTTAAGGTTATAAATTCATATTCAAAAGATGTTAGTTTTACTTTGGGTTCTAGTAATGGAAATTTTGTAGTAGTTTCTAGTGATGGAACAGATATTGATACTTTATCAATTAGTGCAAATAGTGAGCAAGAATATGATGTTTATTTAAAAATAAATGATGGGAGTATTTTTGATACAGAAAGTTCATCGACAATGTTAATTTTAAGATGTAACGGGATAGGAAATGTAACTACTGATAAGATAGATCTTAAGGTATCAATAACAGAAGAAGTTGATACGGAAAAACCACAAATTGGTGAAGTTAGTTTAGTTATGAATAATACGGTAGGACAAGCTGATGTTAGTTTTACGAGATTAGATAGTGGGGGAACTAGTATCGTTAATTATACAATTTTGTTGTATGATGCAACAACTGATTCTTTATTAAGTACATATAATACGAATTCGGCATTAACTGAATATTCAATAACGGATTTGTCCGAGGGTAGTTATTATGTTAAAGTGTATGGAACTGATGAAGCAGGAAATAGTGGTAGTGAAGATATTGATAGTGCAACGACTAGTAATGTTTATTGTAGGCAATCAGAAACAGTGGCAATGAAATGGACTTTTTCAGTCGATACGAGTGGTCTTGATGGTTTGACTTCAAATGGTGCTACTACAGCAGATATAGGAACGACTTATACGACTACTTTGACAGCAAGTACTTTTCGTACTCTTCCTTCTTCAATAACGGTTATAATGGGTGGAATAACACTTACAACGGCTGATTATACATATGATAGTAGTTCAGGGGCAGTATCAATTCCTAATGTTAGTGGAGATATTTCGATATCTGGTACAGCTGGTACTTGCTTAATAGAAGGAACAAAAGTGAGACTTGCTAATGGTTTAGTTAAGAATGTTGAAGATATTACGTATAGTGATCTTTTGGCAGTTTGGAATTATGAGACTGGTAGTATTACTTATGAATATCCAATATGGATAGAAAAAGAACAAACGACAAATCATTATCAGTTAACAAAATTTAGTGATGGAACAGTTCTTAAAACAATAGGTTATCATGGAATATTTAATATGGATATGAATATGTTTGTTTCAGTAGATGATATGGATAATTTTGAAGTTGGTACTAGGGTAGCTAAAATAGATGAATTTGGAAATATTTATACAACAAAGGTAGAAAGTATTGAGTTAGTTAATGATGTAGTTAATTATTATCATGTAGTGTCTGCTAGATACTATAATATTATTGCAAATGATTTTTTAACAACAGATGGAACAGTTATTCTTAGTAATTTATTTGGATTTGATAAAAATATTACTTGGGGTAGTATTAGAGATATGGTAATTAGTGATAAGAATAATTTATATACGTATCAAGAATTAGATATATTACCATATTATATGTTTAAAGGACTTAGAGCGGAAGAAGGAAAACATTTAATTAATTATGGAATTAGTAGAGAATTATTTAGATTTTATTTGAGTGCTAATCAGCTTAATAAAAATATGTTATTAGAACCTGATATGGATATTTTTGGTAATAGAGTGTGGATGGTTAGTAATAGTGATGATATTGTATCAGAGATAAATAAGAAGAATTATTTGATAAAAGAAGGAAATTATTATACTTTACCTAGTCCTTCTAAGAGAAAAAATTTCTTATATTGGTATAATACTGGTGATGGGAAAAGATATAAT
>CAMGAM010000057.1 GCA_946007485.1 uncultured Mycoplasmatota bacterium | reverse complement strand
TTAAAACATAGTAGTTTTAAGTATAACTTAGTTAATGCTAGTGGTACTAGTGTTAAGAGTGGTAACTTTTCTACTAGTAAAGCAGGAGATAGTATTAGTTTACTAACACTAAGTACTACGGATGGTAGTTTAACTACATCTCTATCTACTTATACTTTATATATCTATATAGATGGAGCAAGTGGAGATAATCCTAGTAGTATGATGAATCAAAGTTTTGATTTTAGTTTAGATGTAACTGGTAGTAATTCTAATGTGGAATATATTCTAGCAACAAAAAGAGTTGAGAGTTTAGATGATGGTACCACAGGAGATAGTGGTAGTGGTGTATATAAAGTAGAACATAGTGCAATACCCGCAGAAAGTAGTGCAACAGGTAGTGAAATACCAGCAGTTACTGATTATAGATATTATGGAGCTAGTCCGAATAATTATATATGTTTAGATATGGAAGGACAAAGTACTTGCCCTGATAGAGGATTGTTTAGAATAATAGGTAGCATTTATGAGGAGAATGCGGGTACAAATTTAATTAAAGTAATAAAGGCAACAACACTTACAGATGGTACTACAAGTACATTTTGTTGGGATTGTAATGTGGTTAATGATTATATTAATGCCAAAAATGTATGGTCTAGTACTACAAGTGGAACAAGTAGTGGAGCAACACTAATGAAATTATTAAATGGTGTATATTTAACCAGAGAGTCAAGCAGTTACTTTAAAAATAAGAAAGAAATAACAATTAATTTTTTAAATAATGGATTAACAGATGTTGCACAAAGTTTTATGAATACGGTTGATGGTAATAAAAATAGTAGATATTACTTAGGTGGTTATTCTTCTAATGAAGTAAAAACAAACGTTATGTATTTAGCAGAAAGAGGTAAAACAACAAGTAGTGAAAGTGCTCTATATTGGGATGGGATGGTAGGACTTATGTATCCAAGTGATTATGGATATGCAGCAGGAAATGAATGTGTAACCGGTACTGATTTAAAAAAATATAATAAAGGATGTCAGGCTAAAGATTGGATATATAATTCAAGTGAATATCAGTGGACTATAACGCCAATGTTATCTGGAACAAATTATGCGTATCGTATAGGTGTAACAGGGTTAGTAGTGGAGGAAATTATATACATAGATATGTCGTTGTCTCCCGTCTTCTATCTCACCTCTACTACATCTATAACATCTGGTAGTGGTACTCAAGATGATCCTTATCTTGTATCATAGATATGGGTATTATGTTTATTATTAGTATATAGAACACGATAGTGTAAATAAAAAAGGAGAAGTTATGAAAAAGAAAATGGTTAGTGTATCAATTTTGGGGGCAAGTGATAAGTTAGAGGCTGTGAGGCTTTTGAATGGGACTAGTTGTGATTTTATTCATATTGATGTTATGGATGGGGAGTTTGTGGCTAATAAGGCTTTTAGTATGAGTTTAGTGCGGAAGATTAATCGGATTACGGAGAAGCGTATGGACGTGCATTTGATGGTTAGGGATGTGGAGATGTATGTGAAGAGGCTTACGGGTATGAATATTGGGTATGTGACTTTTCATATTGAGGCGGTAAGGGATAGGGATATTGGGGGTATTATTGGGTGCATTCGTGATATGGGGTATGGGGTTGGTATTAGTATTAAGCCGGATACGGATATTGGGGTACTTAAGGGTATTATTGATATTGTGGATATGGTGCTAGTTATGAGTGTTGAGCCTGGTAAGGGGGGACAGGAGTTTATGATAGAGAGTGTAGCGAGGATTAAGGAGATTAGGAAGATGAGGAGGGATGTTATTATTAGTGTTGATGGGGGCATTAATGATATGACGAGTTTTTTAGTGGATACGGATATGGTTGTTGTGGGGAGTTATATTACTAGTAGTAGTGATTACGAGGAGAGGATAGAGAGGGTTAGGTAATGGACTAATAGGTTGGTTGGGAATGGGATGGTAGGAAGTTCAAAGTGCAAATTGGGAAATTCAACGTGCAAAAATTGCACTTTGGATAGTGGTGGAGGATATGGTGTGTAATTTTTATAATATAAATGAATATAATTCAAGAATGGAGGATTGCCAATGAATTATAATTGTATAGTTGATTGTCATATGCACGCATTAACAAAAGAAGAATTTAGTTTATATATGAAAACTGCTTGTGCTGATAAGTATATTAATATAAGAGGTCTTTATATTGATGAAATGTTAGATCCTTATAATTTCGAAGAATTTATAGATAATGATAATATGTATTTTATTGATTCAGTAGATTTAGACAATGTTATCAATGAGTTAATTAAGGTGGAAAAGGATCTTAATAAGTATCCAAGAATACTAGCAATAAAAATATACTTGGGATATCAAAAATATTATGCAAATGATAAAAGAATATTTAAGGTTGTAGAATTTGCAAATAGGCATCACTTATCTGTTGTATTTCATTGTGGTGAAATTTATGATGATAATGGTGAGAGTTCATATTCGCCATATTCTGATGCAAAATTTATAGAAGATTTAGCAAAAAAATATCCCAAAGTAAATTTTATTGCTAGTCATATAAATTGGCCAAATTTTGACAGTTTATTCTATTTGTGTAATAAATATGATAATTTTTATACGTGTTTTAGTGGTTGTAATGATGGTGAGAATATAGAAGAAAGGGAAAAGCAAAATAAATTAATAGCAGATGTTATTAATAAATATTTTAATGTCTATCCATCTACTAAAAAGAAAATTATGTATGGAACTGATTTTTTTGCAGCATCAGGTGAATATAGTGATGTTTCAAGTTATATTAAAATTATTGATTTATTGAATATTAATGAAATAGAAAAAAGAGATATTTTATTTTATAATGCTTGTAGTGCTTATAACACAAATTTGTAAAAAAGATAATTCGGTTTAGATTATCTTTTTAATATTTTCTTTTTTTCATTTTTAAAATTACTATAATAGATGTATACCATTTGCTTGAAGTCATCAATAAATTTTTTTCTTTTTCTATCAGAAAGTGCTTCAATTGCCATATATGGGCTATCATCTTCTAATTCTGATAGTAATAACTGATTTTTTAATTTTAAAAAATCTATTCTTTGAACTCCATTAAAATTTTCGCCGTTTAACTTTGCAAATAATTCAGCTAATTTAATTTCCTCGATAGTTGGAGTATAGAAAATAGCATTTTCGTGTGATAATAACTTTTTAGGAATAAATATTTGTGCAAATTCATATTTGTTACCAACAAAGTAAAATTGTACTTCACTATCAAAATTTAACTTTGGTTGTATTACATAATTTTTATTCCAGTAGTTACTAATATTACTTTTATTTGCTTCTATAATTCCATAACTTGCGTAACCGTTAACTGGTTTAACTAGAAAATTTTCATAATTACCAAGTTTGTCTAATTCTAAAATATTATTGATTGTAGGTACAACTGAATAACCATTATCAAATAAATTTGCCAAATAGTGTTTTCCTTGATTATCAAATTTACCATCAAAATTAATTCTTGGTAAATTTTTTTCTAAAATTCTTGTTTCATAGTCTGATTCTTCAGCTCCAACTGAAAAATTGCTAATATCTTCAATCCAAGAATATCTTTTAATAAATATATCATACTCATCTTCTAATGATTTGTCATAATATTTATTTACAAGCTTGACGGTATGTCCATCACTTATGAATGAGTTAGCTATCCAAATATCCTCTATGCTACATTCGTTTTCTAGATTTGTAATAATTAGAATTTTCATTATTTTTCCTCCTTGTTTTTTATAATATTTATTAGTTGTGAAGTTGCGTATGTAGGAAAATTATTTTTATTAACAATTAATATTAAATTTAGCGGTTGGAATTTTTCTTTAATTTTAATTTCGTATAAATCCTTATCATCTAGTTTATCTTTTATAAACTCTTTAATTACTAAACCTATTCCAAAGCCTTCCTTAACAAATTCATATACAAGTGAATGACTAGCTAAATTTATATGCGCAATGTATTTTGAGTTGTTTTCTGTATTGTCTAGTAGTGATTTTTGAATTGGATTAATTGTATTTAATATTAAACTTTCTTTTTTTAATTCTTCAAAACTTATTATTTTGTTTGAAAGATTTTTATATTTTTTATTACCAATAAAGCAATAATTTAATGTTTGGAGCTTAAGTATTTTTAATCCATCTAATTTTTTATCATTATCGTCAGCGTAAATAATTGCAATATCAAGTGAACTATTTTTAACCATATTTATTAATTCTGGTGTATAACTTTCTTCGATGGAAATATTTATATTAGGATAAGTTTTTGAGTATTTTTTTAAATGTTGCATTAAGAAATACTTTAAAATTGTGTTACTTGTTCCTATTTTGATTTCCCCAGTTTCAATTTTGTTTATGTTATCAAACAGATTTGATGCGTTTTGCATTTGTTCGATTGCAGGACTAATATAATTATAAAATTTTTTTCCATTCTCAGTAAGTTTAATCCCAGATTTATTTCTAATAAATAGGGAGCCATTTAATTGTGATTCTAAATTTTTAATAGCCTTTGTAACAGCTGGTTGGCTAATCATTAGTCTTTTTGCAGCCTCAGTAATTGTTGAGCAGTTTGCAACAATATAAAATGTTTTATATAAATCATAGCTAATATTCATAGATATCTCCTCTTGATAATTTATTATAACATAATTTTATAAAAGTGCAAGATATTGTTTGAACCTATGTACAAATAAATCCAAATAACACATTTGTTATAACTAAAAGTTATAATAACATAAATAATTAGTATTATATTTATATTTGTATAGAGTGTATAATATATCTTGAGAGGAGGGAATGCAATGAAATCTATAAATAAAAAAGTTGTTGTAAAAGTTGAAAATGTTACAACAAGTAATGCATCTTGTCATTACCATATCTAATATTAATTAGATAAACTCTATATAAGGGAGAAAGTTTCTCCCTTATATTAAAATAACTAAATGAGGTGTTTTTATGTTTTTAATTAAAGAAATTGAATTTATTGATTATAATGAAAAAGAAGTAATTATGATTAATTTGATTAATGGTGCGACGGACATAATTGAAAAGCGTATATATGATTTAATAATTAATAATCGTTTTGATGAAATAGATGATGAAGTATTAAGTTGCATGTTAGAAAGGAAATATTTATTTAAAACTAAAAATGAATATAACATTTTTTTGAAGGAGTTGGATAGTAGAATAGAGATGTTAGAGAAAAGTGCTACTCCAAATTTCTTAGTTGTTCCAAGCTATGCGTGTAATTTGCATTGTATTTATTGCTATGAGCAAACATATATGATAAAGGGAACTACTAATATTGATCCTATTAAAATGGTCGATATACAATTCGATAGAATTGACAAAATAATGGAAATTTATGAAAATAGATATGGTAGGACAAATGATGACATTAGGATAACGATTATGGGCGGAGAACCACTATTGAGATGCAATTTAAAAACTATTAAATATATTTTTATGAAAACAAAAGAAAGAAATTATACAATAGATATTGTGTCTAATGGGGTAGATTTAAACCATTATATTGATTTATTTAATGAATATAAGGATATCCTTGATCATATACAAATTACCGTTGATGGTATTAAGGAAATACATGATAAAAGAAGAATATTTCAAGATGGTAGAGGTAGTTTTGATTTAATTATGAAAAATATTAAATTAGCTATTAAAAAAGATATTTTGATAGTATTAAGAGTTAATATTGATGAAACTAATATAAATGAATTACCTGATTTAGCAGATACCTTAGTTAATGAATTTAACAGCAATGAAAGATTAAAACCATATTTATATTTATTACAAGATGGTGGTTGTTCTGGTGAACAAAATATTGTTGATGAAAAAATAGGAATCAAAAAAATATTTGAATTAGAAGAAAAAAATCCAAATATGTCAATTTTTAGAAAAAAATTTCATCCCGAAAACTTTATTGAAAGTATATTCAATGATGAAGTGTATCAACCTGTTTTAAGACATTGTGGAGCATCAAAGAATCAATTTATATTAGATTGTAAGTCAAATGTTTATAAATGTTGGCATGGTATTGGAAATAATGATTACAGAGTAGGAACATTTTATCCAACATATGAATTAAATGAAGAAAAGATTAATGATTGGTTTAATAGAAGTGTTAAAGTTATTTCAAAATGTAAAAATTGTAAATATAGATATATATGTGGAACGGGATGTCCTGCTGCAAAACATATGAGTGATGAAAATATGGATGTAAAAGGTCCAAGTTGTGTAAATTACGAAGAATTAATTAAAACAATAATGCTGGAAAAAATGAAAAAATATAATATATTATGAGGTGAGGTTAATGGATAGAAAAGATGAAAAAGTATTAACATTAGGTATTTTTGCACACGCTAATGCTGGTAAGACAACGATAACAGAACATTTGCTTTATCATACAAATGTAATTG
>CAMGAM010000056.1 GCA_946007485.1 uncultured Mycoplasmatota bacterium | reverse complement strand
TAGCAATTTCGTATTTGTATGGAGGATAAATTTTTTCTTTAGAATTATCATCTTGAGAAACATAAGGAGTTTCTAATATTTTAGGAATATCTTTTAATCTTTCATTATAGATGATATGGATCAAGTTATCAAATCCGATATTGCCAAGGCCAATATTTTCATGGCGATCTTTGTGAGAGCCTAATTCATTTTTTGAATCATTAATGTGAAGACATTTAATATAACTTAGACCAATATTTTTATCAAAATTATCGAGATATTCATCAAAATTGGTTAAGTCTACTCCACTATCAAAAAGATGACAAGTATCTAGGCAAACACCAATTTTATTTTGATATTTTACTCCATTAATTATTTTTTTTAGATCATCCATGGTAGAACCAATTTCAGTGCCTTTTCCGGCCATAGTTTCAAGAAGAATAGTAACATCTAAGTCATTATCTAAAATAAGATTTAATCCTTTAATGATAGATTCAATTGAATCTTCTTTTTTGTATGAAACGGATGCTCCAGGATGAAGAACCATATATTTTATTCCTAGTAAACTAGCCCTTTCAATTTCTCCTTTTAAAAATGATACTGAAAAATCAAAATTTTCTAAATTACCAAGATTGACAATGTATGGAGCATGAATGATTACTTTTGACAAATCAAAATGATGTTCTTTCATAAGTTCATAAGCAGAATATGTTAAATTATCATCGATAGGTAATCTTTTGGTATTTTGAGGAGCTCCAGTATAAAACATAAAAGTATTAGCATTATATGATAAGGCTTCACGAACAGATCCTAATAGTTGGTCTTTATTAGAGAAACCAACATGTGAGCCAATTATTAAATCATTATTATTCAAATTCATCACCTTAATAATTATAACATTTTTTTTAGAAAGAAAAAAGACTTTTAACGGTCTTATTTTCAGATTCACTATTTTATTTTAGAAATTTTCATTTGTTTAACTCTTCTTAGAATTTCTGGACTAGTATTTTCTTGTCGACAACTTTGATCAATTAGTTCGGTTAGTCTGGCTTTGGAATAATTTAATTGTTCATCGGCCATAGTTAAGATAAAATCAAACCAGTTGTTAATAGCTTCATTGGTATCATCTTTTAGATTGAAAGCGATTTGATTGATGCGATTAACATAGGTATATTTATTAGCTAAAATACGATTAGAGATATTTAATGGGCTTAACATTAATTTTATTTGATAGTTTTTGTTAATTTGTTCAGTAAATTTTAGATTATAGATAATTCTTGAAGTTCTGCCATTACCATCGGTATATGGGTGGATGCGATTAAATAATAAACTCATTAAAGAAGCTACTAAAAATGGATTACTATATAAAAGTGATATTTTATTTTGTTTATAGATACCGATAAAATCAGTCATAAATTTGTATACATCTTCAGGATTAGCACCTCTCCAAAAGATTTCTTCTTCTCCTGAACTAGTATAACGGCTTATATTTACGGGTGTTTTTCGATAAGTATTAGTAGGAACAAATGATTCATCACTCGATGTCATAACAAAATTATGTAAGTCGTGAATTCTTTTATGACTAATACTTAGTTTATCAAAGAAGACACCTTTTTCTTGTAGTATTCCTTCATTAAATTTTGAATTTTCAATATCTTGACTAGCTCTTAATTCTTGATGGGCAGTTTGAATCCAATAGTTAATTATTTCTTCGCCTGCATAGTAAGATATTAGGTTCATGTATTCATCAAAATCTTTACATGTTTCATCTAAATGAAATAAAAGCTTATCTAATAATTTAATTCTTTCAATATATTCTTCAAGTGAAAAATATTTTATATAATCACTATTCATTCCATATTCATTAATAGGCATAACATCACCTCTTTCATGGCTAAGTATAATAGCACACTTTTGTTCGTTTGTCAATTTTTGCAAAAGAAAAAGCCCTATTTGAGGGCTTTTGGGTCTTATTTTTTTAGACAAGTGGAATTGTTGATGTTAATTATCATTAACAATTGCCGCCTTGTTTAGTACCAAATCCTGCATAATCTCCACCGTCTTTAGCAGTTAGTGTTACACAATATCTTCCATTTGTTAATGTTGCACTTAATGTAGCTACATTTGATGTTTTCAATCCAGCGGATACGATTAACGGATCTGAAGTAGTACAATTGCCTGCTGTTCCTGATGATACACATTGTGTTTTATAATTAGGATCTACAGCTGAAACATTTTCATCTCCAATCATATATGACTGATATTGTCTATCTAGCCAATCTGCAGCTGTTTCGGCTGCTGTTTGAAATGCTTTTTCTTTTGATGAATTTACTGTACTCAAAACTGCTGGAATAGTGATACCAACAACAATAGCTAAGATTATAATAACTGCTAATAACTCTACTAATGTAAATCCTTTTCTATTTAATTTTTTCATTTTTTTATATCCTCCTTATTTAATTAAAATATATCATATAAGGAATTTATTGTCAATTAGGTTTTTAATATTTATACTTATTTTTTGATTATTTATTACATTTATTTGATATAATTGTTTCATTTATATCTATTGTTTAGTTAATTATATTGTTTTTCTTTTCTATATATATTTACTGATTTATTACCATAGTTTCTTTCTTTATATAGAGTTAAGTTAAGATATGTATTTGGTAATTTTAAATTACGATGTTCTAAGATAATTAAACCATTATCATTTAAGAGATTTAGAGTTGATACTTTATTTAAAATTTTTTCATAGACATCATAATCATATGGTGGATCAACGAAAATTAAATCAAATTTGATATTTTGATTGGCAAAGTCATTTAAAGACTTTTTCCAATCTGATAAAATGATTCTTGATTTAGAATTAATATTTAGATTAGTAGTATTTTCTTTGATAGTTTGAATAGCTTCTTTATTGTTATCAATAAAATAACAGAGATTAGCTCCATTTGAAATGGCTTCAATACCAAGATTACCAGAGCCTGAGAAAAGATCTAGGACAGTACTTTCTTTGATATTATCTTGAATCATGCCAAAAAGGGACTCTTTTACCCTATCCATAGTTGGTCTTGTCCCATCAATATTGTATCCTTTAATATTTCTTCCTTTTAGTGTTCCACTTATTACTTTCATTTTTACTCCTTTATATATGCAATTAAATAATTTCTTTTATCAGTATTATTATATCTATATGAATGAAATGAATCATGATGACAATAAGTACAAATATCAGATTCAATTATATTAGTTATACCTATATATTCTAAATTATATTTAACTATTCCTTGTAAATCTATATAATATTTATTATTCTTTTTAGTAGTAAATTGATTGGTAAACTTATATTTACTAGTAAATTTTTGATAAACATCTTCATCTACTTCAAAATGACATTTGTGAATAGATGGATAGATGTATATATAGATATTTTCTTTTTTTGAATGATAATTATTTATTATTAAGTTTATAGTATCAATAATGATATTGTTTAGAGTACCTAACCAACCTGAATGGATAAGTCCTAATACTTTATGTTGTTTATCATAGATAAGAATTGGAATACAGTCAGCAGTTCTAATTACTAAAGGGATATTAGGTTTACTAGTGATTAAACCATCTCCTTTGGAATTATTTTGATAACTATTATCAACAATATGGATAATATTTGAATGAATTTGATCTAAATAATAGTAATTAGTTAGTTGATATTCTTTTAAAATATTTTCTAGAGTATCACTAGAGAAAATATTAAAGAGTGAGTCGTCTATTTGATAAGTAATACTTTTTTTCATATATTTCTATCTCCTTTAATGACAGTTATGTTCAGCTGTGTTAGTATATTTTTGGTATTGTTTATTTATTCTTAATACAAGGAGTGATAATTCATTATATGATTCAATATATTTACGATAGTCTTCATTTTTGTGTAAAATTTTTTTGATAGATATTAATTTGTTAGAATTTGTTTCTTTTCTGTATTCTTTGATTAAAGAAATAATTTGAGGATTTTGTTCTAATTTTTTTTTAGCATTAGTTAAGTTTTTTATTAAATCAGAATTATCTAAGGCATCTAATAATTTATAGGTATTTTCTATAATATCTGACATGTCATCACCTAGTTATATAATAGCATAATTAATTAGTTATGTCTATTATTTTAAGATATCTAGGAAGGTTCTTACCATATTAATATTATCCATCATTTTATTTATTTTATCTGTTGGTTTTAGTTTATACTTGTCTTTCATATCGTCAATAAATTCTTTATAATAACTACTGTTACGATTTAAATATTTATACCAATATGAGTTTTCTCTTAAAAACATTATTTGTTTTTCATCTTGTTTTATTCGATACTGAAGATCTAGTTGCATTAGTCTTCAAACCTCCTGTAGATGGCTCTTGGTTTATAAGTATCTACTTTAGGTGTTGATTTACTGGCAAATAAATCACTAAATAGTCCTACTGCTTTGCTTAGTGAGTTGACACCATCTTGAAGTTTGTCAATATCAATATTTTTAGCTAAGTTAATGACATCATTTAAAGTGGTAGTAGTATTTTTCTTTTTAGTTTCACGATATTCATCCCAAATGGTATTATCTTCACCATACATATCATATAATTCATAGAATTTTTGCCATGTCATTGAACCATCTTTAATATAGTTAGCAAAAGTAGGATTTAATCTAACAAAGCTTTTAAAATTATCTAAATTACTCATATTATCACCTAGTACATTATATGTATAATTATTAATTTTTTGACATATTAGGTCGATTTGGTGTTATAATAAAATAAAGATAAGGAGGATATATGAAAAAAAGATATTTTATTTTATTAGGATTAGTCATTTGTTTAATACTAACAGGTTGTGGTGGTGGAAGTAAAGAAGTTAAGAGTACAAGTGATTTTAATACGGTAGCTTCAAATAATGGGTTTACCGTTAATGATAATATGAGTACTTATAGTGGTAATGATTATATTACTGAAGCAATGATAGCTACGACTTCTGACATTACAATTGAGATGGTTATTTATGATAGTATGGAAAATGCTAATAAGGTACAGGAAGGACAAATAGATAGTTTTAATTTGCTTAAGAGTACTGGAGCTAGTGAAAAGAAAGATAAGGGAGATAATTATTATAAATATTTTCTAATATCTAATAATTATTATATGGTAAGTAGTAGAGTTGATAATACATTAATTTTTTGTAAGACTTTACTTACTAATAAAGAAGAAGTTGATAAAATATTAGATCAGATTGGATATTAAAAAAAGTGTCTTGATGGCACTTTTTTCTTTAGGAATTTTTCTTGGCGTCAAATTTTTTTCTTTGTTCAGTATTTAGTATTTTCTTTCTTAATCTTAAGAAATGTGGAGTTACTTCAAGTAATTCATCAGAATTAATATAGTCTAGACAATATTCAAGAGTAATTGGTCTTGGTCTTTTTAGAACAACGGTATGATCAGAACCTGCAGCTCTAGTATTGGTTAATTGTTTTCCTTTAACAACATTAACTGCTAAATCATTTTCACGATTACATTCACCGACAATCATTCCTTCATAAACTTCTTCGCCTGGTTCAATAAACATTGTTCCACGATCTTCAAGATTACCAATAGCATAAGCAGTAGCTTTACCATTTTCCATAGAAACAAGAACTCCTAATTTTCTCTCACCAACATTGATATCTTCAATTGGAAGAAATTCTTTGAAAGTATGATTTAAGATACCATATCCTTTAGTCATAGTCATAAAATCAGTTGAAAAGCCAATTAATCCACGAGATGGAATGGTATAGATAAGTCTTACTAAATTATTGACATTAGTCATATTTTCCATCTTAGCGCCACGTAATCCAAGGGCTTCGATGACATTACCAACAGATTCTTCAGGCACTTCAATTTGAACGTCTTCATATGGTTCACAAATAATTCCATCAATTTCTTTAATGATGACTTCTGGTTTTGATACTTGTAATTCATACCCTTCTCTTCTTAAATTTTCTATTAGGATTGATAAGTGTAATTCACCACGTCCAGAGACAATCCAAGCATCTTGGCCAGATGGTTCAACACGCAATGAAACATCTCGTTGGGTTTCACGGTATAATCTTTCTTCAATTTTTCTAGCAGTTACAAATTCACCATCACGACCAACGAATGGACTGTCACTAGTCATGAAAGTCATTTTTAAAGTGGGCTCATCGATTCTTAGAATAGGAAGAGCTTCAGTATCACCGATATTACATACTGTTTCACCTACTGAGATATCTGGAAGACCAGCAATGGCAACGATATCACCAGCATGGGCTTCTTTAATTTCAATTCTTTTAAGTCCTAGAAAGCCAAATAATTTTTGAATTCTAAATTGTTTGATAGAGCCATCTAATCTAAGACATGAAACCATTTCATTTTCTTTAATTGTTCCTGATTTGATGCAACCAACACCAATTCTACCTACAAATTCATTATAATCAAGAAGAGCTGGTTGGAATTTTAAGGAAGCAGATGGGTCTGCTTTAGGAGCTGGAATTTCATTAATAATTAAATCATAGATACATGAATAATCTTCGCTTTGAGTGCTTGGTTCTGGATCTAGTGAGGCAGTACCATTTAAAGCAGAAACATAGGCTACTTTAAAATCTAATTGTTCGTCGGTAGCACCTAATTCGATAAATAAGTCAATGACTTCATCGATAACTTCTTGAAGTCTAGCAGTTGGTTTATCAACTTTATTAATGATAACGATAGGTTTAACATTAGCTTCAAGTGCTTTCTTTAAAAC
>CAMGAM010000055.1 GCA_946007485.1 uncultured Mycoplasmatota bacterium | reverse complement strand
CTAAAGATAATAGAAGTATCAATTCGTATGATAAAAGTGTAAATGATGAAAGAGAATTTATTAGTTTTGCACGAAAAATAAAGCGAGATAGTTTTTGTGATGCGATAAAAGAAATAAAGAAGATAGATATAGAAAATACTACTAATGGTAAAAGGATAACAATATTAGGAAGTAATGATGAATATTTAGAAATTTTAGTTGATAATGATGGAAAAATTATATCACTTAAAATGGATAATGTTTATGATGTAGGTAATTATTTCTTATATAAGAATGATTCACTTCAAGAGCTATGTGCTCCCAATTTAACAAGTGTAGGTAATCGTTTTTTGGATAATAATAATTTGCTTAGAAAAATAGAATTTCCTAATTTAATAAAAGTAGGTAATAGTTTTTTATGGAAAAATGTTTTGCTTGAGGAGGTAAATTTACCAAAATTAGAAGTAGTTGGAAATTGCTTTTTGGATGCAAATACTTCGCTTCAAAGAATAGAGCTTCCAAATTTAATGAAGGTAGGCGATAAATTTTTACATGAGAATGTTTTAATTCGAGAATTATATATGCCCAAATTAACAGTAGTAGGTGATGAGTTTTTATATAATAATACCTTTCGTGGTGAATTAAATTTATCAAATTTAGAAATAGTAGGCGATTATTTCATGTTTTGCAATGATTTTCTTCAAGAATTATATGCACCAAATTTAACAACGGTAGGTGATGGTTTTTTGTATAATAATGTCTCACTTCATAAATTATATGTACCAAAATTAAAAGCGGTAGGTAATTGGTTTTTATGCAATAATCTTTCACTTAGCGAATTATATCTTCCTTCTTTGATAACTGTATATAATAAATTTTTGTATTTTAATGAATCTCTTCAAAAACTATATGCACCAAGTTTGCAAGAAGTAGGTGATAATTTCTTATATAGTAATGATTCACTTCAGGAATTATATATACCAAAAATAGCAATGATAGGTAATTACTTTTTATATTGTAATACCGAATTAAGAAATAGAATTTTGCTTGAAATGAGAATGAGAGATGAAAATAGTGAGAGGAGAAGTAAATAATGAAGGAATTATTGGTAATTGAAAGGAATAATAATAGATATTTGCTTGTTGATAAAGATGATAATCAGTATGATCTTAGTATGCATATTATGGATATTGATTTTGAGATAATGGAAGGTGA
The DNA here is from genome assembly GCA_946007485.1 of uncultured Mycoplasmatota bacterium. Classification (GTDB taxonomy): domain Bacteria; phylum Bacillota_I; class Bacilli_A; order RF39; family UBA660; genus RUG705. The sequence continues at coordinate 5,645 of CAMGAM010000055.1, read as the reverse complement.
TCTTTTGTATATAGATGGTGAAATGATTAGAGATGATAGAGTATTTACTTTTGGAAAGTTAGATTCAGAATATGGTAGAAAGATAGATAATATGAATGATAAAGAAGTAGTAGTATTTAAAAGAAAAGATAAGAAATTTTATATGAAGAGATATTATGGATAGGAGGAATGTATGAATAAAACAATTTTAATTAAATTATCTGGAGAATCATTATCTGGTAAATATGGACATGGACTTGATTTTGATTATATAAAGGAAGTATGTTTAAGAATAAAGAATGTTCATGATATGGGGGTAAGAGTTGGAATAGTTTGCGGTGGTGGTAATTTTCTTAGAGGAAGAGATGCTCATGAGATGGATCGAGAGACAGCGGACTATGTAGGAATGTTAGCAACAGTTATGAATAGTTTAGTTCTTAGAGATATGTTTTTACAGATAGGATGTAAAGCTTATAATCAAAGTGGGCTTTCAGTTAAGATGATTGATGATGTTGATAGTGATAAGGCTATTAAAGCTCTTGATGATGGAAATGTTATAATATTTGGTGGTGGAACTGGGAAACCTTTCTTTTCAACGGATACGGGAGCGGCACTTAGAGCAAAAGATATTAATGCAGATATAATTATTAAACTAACAAATGTTGATGGAGTATATGATAAAGATCCAAATAAATATGATGATGCAGTGATGTATCATAATGTTAGTTATCAAGAAGTATTGGATAAGAAACTAGGAGTTATGGATATGGAAGCTATTGAGATGTGTCGTGATAATCATATTGAGATAGTTGTAATGAATATAGATAATGAAGATGGTCTTGTGAAAGCAATTAATGGTGAGATGATAGGGACTAAAGTATCATAGCAGGCGTGCTCTACCTTTTAATAAGGGTATAATTTCTGATTTTTGGAATAAAATAATAAAAAAGTTGAAAAAAATTTGTAAAAAGTATTGATAACTTTGAATTTTTGTTATATAATGAATTAGCAATCAGAAATTATTGCCTGATTAGCTCAGTCGGTAGAGCACTCGGCTGTTAACCGATAGGTCGTAGGTTCGAGTCCTACATCAGGCGCCATTTATGAATTGTAGAACCAATTACTGGTTCTTTTTTCTTTACTAAAAATATATGTTGTGATAGAATATTATTATAGGAGAAAAAGAATATGATAGGGAAGATTACTAGTATTAAGGATTCAAAAATATATATAAATTTAGCTATTAATATATATAATGTTGATAATTTAATAGGAAAGAATATTACTTTTAATGATAGATATATTGGGGAAATTATCAATATGTCTAGTACAGTTATGGAAGTAATTTTAGTTGGGGAAATTATTAATGGATTATTTATTCCTGGTAATAGGACGATGCCTCCTTTTGGAAGTGTATGTAGACTTACTACCAAAGAAGAGATAGATCTAATATATGGAATTAATAATAATGATAATTATATTAGATTAGGTAAATCATTAATTTATAAAGATTATCCAGTATGTGTAAATATTAATAGTTTTTTTGCTAGTCATTTTGCAGTATTTGGTAATTCGGGATCTGGAAAAAGTTATTTTATGACAAGATTATTACAAGGAATATTTTATGATGCTAAAAGACTTCCAATAAATCCGAACATATTCTTATTTGATGTATATGGAGAGTATCAACAAGCTTTTAATAATATTAGTTCTATAAATAGTAATCTTAATTATAAAGTTATTACTACTAATTTAAAAGATAATAATTATGAGAAATTATTTATACCTTTTTGGTTTTTAGGAGTAGATGATTTATGTTTGCTTTTAGATGTTGATGATTTGAGACAAATACCTATTATTGAGAAAGCACTTAAATTAGTATCTTACTTTTCAAGGAAAGAAGATGAAGTTATTAATCAGAAGAATGATATTATTGCAAGAAGTATTCTTGATGTGATATATTCAGGAAATAATTGTAATGATGTTAGAAATAAGATTACGACGATACTTACTAAATTTAATACTAGAGATATCAATTTAGATATTAGTTTGACTAAAGGTGGTTGGACTAGAAGTATTAGACAGTGTCTTTTTGTAGATAATACGGGGAAATTTGCTGATATAGAAATAGTTATTAATTATTTGGAACAATTTTGTTTAAATGATTTTGAATTAACTATGCCAGATGGTAGTTATATGTATTCGATTAATGATTTTTATAATTCTTTGGAGTTTGCATTAATTAGTGAAGGTATTTTTAGTAGTAATAAAGTATTTGATTATGCAAATATTTTAAAGATAAGACTTAATTCTCTTATTAATAGTGATTATGTTAATTATTTTACTTGTGAAAGATATATGAATAAGATAGATTATATAAAACATTTATTATATGATAGAAATAATAGAAAATATCAGATTATTAATTTTAATATTAATTCTGTCGATGATAGATTTGGTAAAGTAATAGTTAAAGTATATTCAAAAATGTTATTTGATTTTATTACTTCATTACCTAATAGAGCGTCGATGCCATTTCATATTATATTAGAAGAAGCTCATAGATATATTCAAAATGATACTGATGTAAAAATACTTGGGTATAATATATTTGAAAGAATTGCTAAGGAAGGAAGAAAATATGGAATATTGCTAGGAGTTATTAGTCAAAGACCTTCAGAAATTAGTGAAACGATGATTAGTCAATGTTCTAATTTTGCAATATTTAAAATGTTTCATCAAGCAGATATTCAATTTGTATCAAGTAGTATTCCAGGTGTAGATAATAGTATGATAGAGAAGATAAAGATGCTATCACCTGGTAGTTGTATGTTGTTTGGAACAGCATTTAAGATGCCAATATTGACAATGGTTGATATACCTAATCCAACACCACAAAGTGATAGTTGTAATATTAACAATACATGGTATATTAATTAATATACATAATGTAAGAAAGATGACTTAAATAGTCATTTTTTTAATTGTTGGGTTTTATAATTATATATATAGGGTTAGAACTAAATAAATATAATGAATAATGATAAGATACTACTCTTGAATTTGAAAGGAGAAAAATAATGGATAGTTATTATATACTTAGTTTAAATAATAATATATATGCAGTATCTAGAAATGGGGTTAAACTTGATTATTCATTATCAACAGTATTTGATGATAATGATACTGATAGTAATTTTTATATTAATTCTTATGGTGGATGTATGATTATAGGTAAAGAGATAGAGGGGAAGATGTATGATTTTTTTACGGATGAAGAAATTAGATATATTAAAGTAGGTAGTGATAAAGATGTTCCATATTTAAGTTATTATGAGAAGAGAAAAATTCCTAAATCATTAGTGGTATTGATGTTAGAAAGGTATAGGAAGATAAATATTTTGAGATATATTAATGCAATAAATGAGATTAAGAAGAGAAATATGGAATTATATGGATTAAGAATTAATGATGATGATAAGATATGTTTGTTAGATGAATTTAGTAATCCAGATAAATATATTAGTGAATTTAAGTGCATGGTAAGAAAAATTAATTTATTAAGATGAAGAGATAATTTGATATTGTTTGAATTATCTTTTGTTTTGATATATAATATATCTAGGTGATGAAGATGTTATCAATAAAGAAATTAAATGTATGTGTAGATGAAAAAAAAGTATTAAATAATTTTGATTTAGATATAGAAGATGGAAGTATCCATGTTATAATGGGACCTAATGGAGTTGGAAAATCTACTTTATCGAGAGTCATTATGGGGGATAGTAATTATAAAGTAGTTAGCGGAGAAATTATATTTAATGGAGAAGATATTAAAGAAATGACTCCAGATGTTAGAAGTAAGTTAGGAATATTTTTAGCAATGCAATATCCTCTTGAGATAGATGGAGTAAGTAATCAAGATTTTTTAAGAACAGCAATGTCTAGTCATCAAGGAAAGAATGTTGGATTATACGATTTTATAATGGGATGTGAGAAGGCTATCGATGAACTTAAAATGGATAAGGGATTAGTTCATCGATCACTTAATGTTGGTTTTTCTGGGGGAGAAAAGAAGAAAAATGAAGTTTTACAAATTAAATTATTAAAACCAAAATTTATTATTTTAGATGAAGTAGATTCAGGATTAGATGTTGATAGTTTGAAGATAGTAGCAGAAAATATAAAGATGTATAAGGAAGAAAATCCTGAAGTTTCAATATTAATTATTACTCATCTATCTAAAATACTTGAATATATTAAACCTGATTATGTACATGTAGTTGTTAATGGACAGATAGTAGATACAGGAGATTATAGTATGGCATTAGAAATTGAGAAAAAAGGATATAATGAATATTTAGATAAGTCAAATATTATGCCAAGGGATTAATTTTATGAATAGAATAATAGTAAATAGAAATAGAATAGATAATTATAAAGATGATGAGATAGAGATTAATAATAATAAGATTTGGTTTTATAAAGATAATAAATATGAATTTGAATATATAGATTGTGATGATGTTAGATTAGAATTTATGATAGATAATGTTAAGATAGAGATACTTGATTATAGTAGTGATAATTATCTTAAGATTAAGAATATATATAATATTGATAATGGAAGTTTAAGAATAGATAAGTTTTATAATAATAAGCAAGTGGATGAAGAAATAGATTTTAATTTAATGCAAGATGGAGATAGAGTAGATTATAATTTTGCGACGATTAGTTTAGGAGAAGAGAACTATATAATTAATGTTAATCATAATAATAAGAATACAATTAGTAATATTGATAATAGATCAGTAGCACTTAAGAATAGTAAGATAAATTATACGATTAATAGTAGAGTATTAAAAGATTGTGTTAAATCAATGTTAGATCAAAATACAAGAATTATAACACTTGATGAATGTGAAGCTAAGATATCTCCGAATATGTTTATTGATTTAGATGATGTTATAGCTAAACATGGATCAGTAATTGGAACTTTTAAAGAGGATCAAGTATTTTATTTGATGAGTAAGGGAATTAGTTATAATGATACGGTAAAATTACTTATTAAAGGATATTTATTATCGAAAATAAGAGTTAATGTTGATATAAGAATGAAAATAATGGATATAATTGATAGGTATTGGAGGTGAGGTATGAATAGAGAAGATTTTACAATACTTAAGAATACTAAAATGGTATATTTTGATAATGGGGCAACGACACTTAAGCCTGATTGTGTTAGATTAGCAATAGATGATTATTATAATAAATATACAGCTAATATTCATAGGGGAGATTATTCAAATAGTTTAAAAGTAAGTGAATTATACGAAGAATGTAGAGAAGAGATTAGAAGTTATATAAATGCTGCTCATACATCAGAAATAGTTTTTACAGCAGGAACAACACAATCATTAAATGATATTGCTTTTGGATATTTTAAACATCATCTTCATAGAGGAGATGAAATACTAATTACAGAGTCTGAACATGCATCAAATGTTTTACCTTGGTTTATTTTACAAAAAGAAATGGGAGTAGTAGTTAAGTATATTCCTCTTAATGATAAGAATGAAGTAGAAATAGATAATTTAAAAAAGACAATTACTGATAGAACAAAAGTAGTATCAATAGCTCATATTACAAATGTAGTAGGAGATGTA
>CAMGAM010000054.1 GCA_946007485.1 uncultured Mycoplasmatota bacterium | reverse complement strand
AAATAATGATTGCTATTATCATATTGGTTTTGCCTATGAAATTGCTACCATTCTAAATAAGAAAGTAAAATTACCAGATACATCTTATAGTGAAATTGACGACTCGATAAAAAATCATTTTAATTTAGAAGTATCTACTGATAAATGTCCATATTATTTAGCTAAAATGGTTAAAGATATCAAAATAAAAGAATCTCCAAATTTTATTAAAAGAAGATTAATCTCTGCTGGTATGCGACCAATCAACAATGTTGTCGATATATCTAACTATGTTATGTTAGAATTTGGCCAACCAATGCACTTCTTTGATAAAGATAAACTTGGAGATAAAATTCTTGTAAGAAATGCTAAAAATAATGAAAAAATTACTACCTTAGATGAGAAAGAAAGAATTCTAACAGACAAAGATATTGTTATCACTAACGGAGAATATCCTGTATGTATCGCTGGTGTTATGGGTGGACTCAATACTGATGTTGATGAAAATACCAAAAGCATTCTAATTGAAAGTGCAATTTTTGATCCTATCAGTATTCGTTATACTTCCAATAATTTAAATTTAAAAAGTGAAGCTTCAATTAGATATGGCAAAGGATTAAATTATGAATATACAAAAATGGCTATTGATAGAGATTGTCATCTTCTTGAAATCTATGCCGATGCTAAAATTTTAAAAGATATGGTCATTCATGATAAAGTTGATAAAACACCTAAAACCGTATCATTTAAATCAAGTGAAATTAATAAAATGTTAGGTATCACAATTTCTTGTGAAGATGTTGAAAAAGAATTAGAGCGTCTAGATTTTAAATATCAAAAAAATGGTGAAACTTTCACTTGCACTATCCCTAATCGTCGTTTAGATATTGATCCATTTGTTAATGATATTGCCGAAGAAATTGGAAGATTATATGGTTATCACAATCTTGTCTCAACCCTTCCAGTAGCTACCATGAAAAAAGGTGAGTATGTTGGTGATGTTAAATATCGTAAATTAATTTCTAAAAGATTAAGAAGTCTTGGTCTTAACGAAACTAAAACTTATACTTTAGTATCTCCAGAATTATCAAACCTATTTGATTATGAAAATAAAGAAAAAGTAGTTCTACCTAATCCAATGAGTATTGATAAATCAGTAGTTAGAACTAGCATTTTACCATCATTACTAAACATTTATGAATATAATAAATCAAGAAAAGTAGAAAATATCTTCTTATATGAAATTAGTAAAACATATGATTCTTCATACACTGAAGATACTAAAATAGCTATTCTTATGAAAGGGAATTATCTATCTAATCCATGGCAATCAAATAAAATACAAACTGATTTTTACTTAGCCAAAGGAATTGTTGAAAATATTTTAGATTACCTTGGATTTAAAAATAGATATGACTTTGAAGTAGCTAATATTAAAGATATGCATCCTGGTATCAGTGCTAAAATAACTCTTGATAAAGAAGAAATTGGTATTATTGGTAGAATTCATCCAAGTATTAAAAAAGATGACATTTATCTAATTGAATTATCTTTAAATAAATTACTTAAACCAATCAAAAAGATTAAATATAAAGAATCTAGCAAATATCCAGAAATAAAGAAAGATCTATCATTTATTGTTGGTAACGATACTACATGTAAAACCCTAGAATTAGCCATTAAAAAAGCCGGTGGCCGACTACTTACTGATATTAATATGTTTGATATCTATAAAATAAACGATGAAGAAAAATCTCTTGCTTTCTCATTAACATTTAAAGATAATGAAAGAACTTTAACTGATGAAGAAGTAATGCAAGTATTTAATAAAATAATTACCGAAGTATCAGATAAATGTCATGCTAAATTAAAAAGTATCTAAGAATTAGTTCTGTAAAGAATTAGTTCTTTTCTTTTAAAAATATGAATAGTGTGTTATACTTAATAAGAAAAATAATTGTAATAGTATACAAAAATAAAGTAAAAATAGAATTAAATTGTTGTAAAGGAGTAGTACAAAAATGAAAAAACGAAATATTATTATCAGCATAATCTTATTATTTATTGCCACCATCTATACAATCTTAGTAAAGAACATTGATGTTTCACCCATTGGACCAAATTCTTCATCAGTAGGTTTCTCTAGTATTAATGCTTTTTTCCAAAATCTTATTGGAAGTCATATGACTATCTATAAACTAACTGAAATTTTAGGAATAATTCCACTTCTCATAGCTATCAGTTATGCTCTAGTAGGAACCTTTGAATTATTTAAAAGAAAAAGTTTTACCAAAGTAGATTATGAAATATATGCACTTGGTATTCTCTATATTATTGTTCTAGGATTATATATATTCTTTGAAAAATGTATTATTAACTATCGTCCTATTTTAATGGATGGTGTCCTTGAAGCATCATACCCATCATCACATACTCTTATGGCTATATGTATTTGTGGTAGTTCTATCATCGTAAATAAAAAAATCTTTAAAAATAAAATATCTCAAATTGAAAATAAACTATCCATCTTTCTTATGATTACTATTGTCTTAGGTAGATTCGCATCAGGAGTGCATTGGTTTAGTGATATTTTAGGAGGCATCATCATTTCTATTGCTTTACTATTCACTTTTTATACAATTATTGCAAGTATTCCCCCAAAAAATAAAAAAGTAAAAAAAAAATTAAAGAATGAATTTGAAGATAATTCACTTCCAATCCCTATAAAAGATGAATTTCTACCATAAAAATAATCAAAACAAAGAGTTAATAAACAAAAAACTTCCATTTACTTGGAAGTCTTTTTCTTATATTATTCTCTTAAATTCATTAGGCATATTACTTTTAACATGAATTAGTTTTTTACTAACAGGATGAATAAATTCTAATATATTAGCATGTAAACAAAGTCTCTTAATTGGATTAGTCTTACATCTGTATTTCTTATCACCCACTAAAGGATATCCATGCTCAGAAAAATGAACTCTTATCTGATTTCTTCTTCCTGTATCGATAAAAACCTGTACTAAACTATAATTACCCTTATTCTTAATTACCTGATAATGAGTAATCGCTTCCTTACCTTGATTATTTTTTGATGAATAAACAAATTGATTCCTATCTTCCAACAAGAAAGAATGATATGTTCCACTGCCTTTTAATACACCATCTATAATTGCTATATATCCTCTTTTCTTAACCATCGTATTCCAATTATCTTGCATTTTATCTCTAATTTTCTGATTCTTACAAAACATCAAAATTCCAGAAGTGTCTTGATCTAATCTATGTACCACAAAGATATATTTATTAAAACTATTTTTCTTAACATATTCAGATACCATTCTATAAGCAGTAATTTCTTTTTCTTTATCATTTCCTATTGATAAAAGACCACTTGGCTTATCAATTATAATCAAATAATCATCTTCATATAAAATATCTAATTTATATTCTGGTATTATCTTCTTCGTATAAGTTATTTCTATTTTATCGCCATCATGCACCATCTGACTACTATTATTAATTACCTTATCATTTACTTTAACCATTTTATTTTTAATATAATTTTTTATTGTTTTCTTAGACAAATCTTTCTTAAAATTACTAATGCTATCAAGTAAAGTTAACTCTCCATAATTAATATAATCTTGCTTTTTATTCATCTAAATCACCATCAACAGTATAACATTACTTAATTAATTTGTAAAATCATTGAGTAAAATTTAATTATTTTCTAATAAATATGTTAAAATAGTTCTTGGTGATTTATTATGTTTCATGAATTAATTGAAGAAATATCAAAAGAATTAAATATTGAATATACTTATTTATCCAAAGATTGGATAATTAGATTAGTTAAAGATAATATAGTCAAATATTTAGCTGGTAATAAATTTGATTTAAATCCTCATGCCCTAGGTCTTATTCTAGATGATAAATATGCTTTTTATGATACCCTACATAGTTTAAATATTCCTGCTTGTGTTCATCATATTTTCTATAGACCAAATAATAAATATCATTATGCTGCAAATTGTAATACCTACGAAGAAATTATTAAGTGCTTTGAAAAATATCAAAAAAATATTGTCGTCAAAGCCAATAATGGCTCTTTAGGAACTGATGTCTATCATATTACTGATAAAGAAAAACTAATTAAAACCCTAGATAAATTATTTGAAAAAAATTATTCAATAAGTGTTTGCCCATACTATGAAATAAAAAATGAATATCGAGTTATTGTTTTAAACAATGAAATAAAATTAATATATAAAAAAATAAAACCCCTTATTTATGGTGATGGTATCAGTACTGTTAAAGAATTACTAATAAAGTTTAATCCATATTATTTTCAAAATAAATCTCTTCCTAATAACATCTTAAAAAAAGATGAAGAATATCTCTACGACTGGCGTTTTAATTTATCAAAAGGAAGTATTGCCTCAGATGAAATTGATACAGATATCAAAGAAAAATTATCTGAAATAGCTTTAACTGTCTCTAAAAAAGTAGGTATTGTTTTTGCCAGTATTGATATTGTTGAATTATCTGATCATAGTCTACTAGTTTTAGAAGCTAATAGCGGAGTATCGATAGATAAATGTACCCATTTTCTAACAAATGGCAAAGATTTAGCCAAAAATATTTATAAAGAAGCTATTATTACTTTATTTAAGCATTGAAATATTATGCTTTTTTTGATATTATTTAGTTAAGAAGAATATGATGGGAGTATAGATAAGGAGAAAAATAAAAAATGAATAATAATCAAGAAATTTTATCTAAATTAGAATATTTAAATTGTTTATCTAAAATATTTCCTACCAAAGATGATGCTGCCACCGAGATAATTAATTTAAATTCTATTTTAGCTCTTCCCAGAAGTGTTGAACACTTTATGAGTGATCTTCATGGTCAAGCTGATGCTTTTAATCACATCTTAAATAACGCTTCAGGTGGAATAAGATTCCGTATCAGTCAACTTTTTAATGGAATACTATCAAAAGAAGAACAAGATGAATTAGCAACAATCATTTATTATCCACAAGAGAAAATCAAACAAATTTTGCCTAATCAAAAAGACCCTGTTGCTTGGTATCAATCTACCTTGCTTCAAGTAATCGAAGTTGCCAAGAAATTTTCCTCTCGTTATACTCGTAGCAAAGTAAGAAAATTGTATGATGAAAACCTAAGTTATATTCTAGATGAACTTTTGAATAATGACATTGAACAAGAAAATAAAGATAAGTACTATCAAACTATTATCGATTCAATAATATCTTTAGAATATCCTGAAAAATTAATCATTGCTTTATCATCACTAATAAAAAAATTAGCTGTTGATGAACTCCATATTGTAGGGGATATCTATGATAGAGGACCAGAACCACATAAAATTATGGATTTATTAGAAAACTATCACTCTGTAGATATTGAATGGGGAAATCATGATATTTTATGGCTTGGATCATCTCTTGGAAGTAATATCTGTATATCTGGAGTTATTACCAATACAGTTAGACACAATAACCTAGACATCTTGGAAGATGTATATGGTATTAATCTTAGACCTCTTGCCAACTTTGCTGAAAGAACATACGATAATGCTCTTGTTTGGCGACCAAGAAAAACGACTGAAGAAGATTATTTTAATAATCAAACAGTAAGACAATCAGCTAAAATTCATAAAGCCATCTCGATAATTATGTACAAATTAGAAGGTACCTTTGCCCTTAATCATCAAGAATATTTAATGACACATCGTCGTCTTTTAGATAAAATAGATTATCAAAATCAAACGATTAACATAGATGGAACAACTTATCATCTTGAAGATGTTGACTTTCCTACCATTGATAAAGCAAATCCATATACTCTTACCAAAGAAGAAGAAAAAATTATCAATGACCTAGTTAAATCATTCCTAAACAGTGAAGCCCTTCAGCGCCATATGAAAATTTTTATTGAAAAAGGATCTATGTATAAAATAGAGAATAATAATTTAATGTATCATGCCCTAGTTCCACTAAATGAAGATGGAACATTAAAAGAAGTACACTTTGAAGATATTTCTTTCAAAGGAAAAAAACTTTTTGACTATCTCGATGCTAAAGTAAGAAAACTATATTATAGTAAAGGAAAAAATACTCAATATGAATTAGATTTAATGTGGTACTTATGGTGTGGACCAGATTCTCCATTCTTTGGTAAAGATAAAATGACTACATTAGAAAGAGTACTTATCAAAGATAAATCTTCTCATAAAGAAAAAAGAAATTACTACTATAAATATCAAGATAATAAAACTATAATGGAAAGCATTATGAATGATTTTGGTATTAACAATACTGAGAATGCTCGTATTATTAATGGTCATATCCCCGTCGAAAAAATTAATGGTGAAACTCCTCTAAAAGCAGAAAATAGAGTTATTGTCATCGATGGTGGATTTTCTAAAGCCTACCAAAAAACAACTGGTATTGCTGGCTATACTCTCGTATCAGGATCTACTGGAATGAGAATTATTGCCCATGAACCATTTACTTCAACGGAAGATGCCATTTTAAATAATAGTGATATTAATTATTCTATCGACATCAAAGAAACTATTCAAAAAAGAATTACTATTGGTGATGTCGATAAAGGAACAGAATTAAAAAAACAAATTGCTGATTTACAATTACTAATCAAAGCATATGACTTAGGATTAATCAAAGAAAATCATCGATTCAAATACGTTAAAACTAAAACTAGATATCCAAATTAAAAAAGCATTGAAATATAATGCTTTTTTTAGTATAATTAAAATAAAGTAGGAAAGGGGAACAATATGAAAAAAGAAGAATTATTATTACTGGATAAATATTTTAGAGCTAGCAATTATCTATCAGTAGGTCAACTCTATCTATTAGATAATCCATTATTAAAAAGAAAATTAACTTTAGATGATATTAAAAAGAAATTAGTTGGTCATTGGGGAACCGTACCTGGTCAAAA
>CAMGAM010000053.1 GCA_946007485.1 uncultured Mycoplasmatota bacterium | reverse complement strand
ATCAAAGATAGATTTTAATAATAAGAGTATTGTTGTTGTTAAAAAATAATTAAATCTACCTACTTGATTGTGGGTAGTTTTTTGTATAAATATAATTGACCAATCATATAATTTTATGATAAAATGTATATGAATGAAGGAAACTTCATAAAATATTAAAGGAACACTTGATATTAGCATGTCAAGTACTCCTTATTTAGAGGGTTGTACCTAACAAACTTATGTTAGGTACTTTATTTTATATTAAAATCAATAAAATGATTATTAATAGTAAAAGGAGGATTGTGAAATTTTGGAAAAAGATAAGAATATCTTTTTTACTCATTAATATCACCTCCTATTCTTATTTTTTAAGAATAAGGAGTACCTAACTATCAAATGTTCTAGTAAATAATATCAAAGGTAATTTTATTTGTCAAACTTATTAACTACTGGTATTATTTTATATTAATAGTTAATTTTTATCATATAAAAATCATAAATACCTATTACTAATAAATATTTATGACTTTCTATTTTATAATTTATAATCAATACCAAATAATTATTTGTTAATATATAATTATTTGAAATGGATATAGGATCTATTAATTAGCTGATAGGTATTTGAAGCGGAGCTAATGATATAGAAAAGAAGATAATTATAAGATAAGATACTAATTATGGTAATTTATTTATAGTGAATGGATTTATATAGAAAATATAATGAAAATAGTTGAAATAGTATGAATTTTATGTTAATATAAGTATGGCTTTTCGAAATATCTCATATATTATGAGAAATAGCACAAGTATTAGTTTATTTATATTGCCAGTATGAATAAATTTTTAGATATCTAGTGCCAGAAGGTGATATCTAGAAGGATACTTGGAAGAAAAAAACAAAGGAGAGTGAGAAATATGGCAGTAGTAGCAATGAGCTATCTATTAGAAGCTGGAGTTCATTTCGGACATCAAACTAAGAGATGGAATCCAAAAATGAAAGAGTATATTTTTTCTACTAGAGATGATATTTATATCATGGATTTACAAAAGACTACAGAAAAAATGGAAGAGGCATATGAAGCATTAAAGAAAATTGTAGCGGATGGTGGAAAAATATTATTCGTTGGTACAAAGAAACAAGCAGCAGAAGTATGTAAGGAAGAAGCAGCAAGAACAGGAATGTATTATATGACTGAAAGATGGTTAGGTGGTACATTAACTAATTTTAAGACTATCAGAAATAGAGTATATTATCTTGAGAAAATTGAAAAAATGGAACAAGATGGTACTTTTGATAAGTTGCCTAAGAAAGAAGTAGCAGGTCTTAAGAAGGAATATGAAAAATTAAATAAGAATCTTTGTGGTATTAGAGATATGGATAAATTACCACAAGCAGTTGTAATTGTTGATTCAACAAAAGAATACAATGCAATTAGAGAAGCTAATATATTAGGTATTCCTGTATTTGGATTAATCGATACAAACTGTGATCCAGATAATATCGATTATGTTATTCCTGGTAATGATGATGCTGTTAAGTCTATTAAAGTAATTCTTGGAGCATTAAATAATGCTGCAGCTGAAGCACTTGGATTAGAAGTTGTTGATTATTTAACTGAAGATGAAAGTAGAAAGCAAGTTAAAAATCATGAAAAACCAATGAAGAAAGAATTTAAGAAAGAAGAAAAAGTTGTTAAAGAAGTAGCAGTTAAGGAAGAAGTTAAAGAAGAAGAGCCAGTAAGTGTTTCTGAGAAAGCACCTAAAATTGATTTAACAATACTTACAGTTACTGAACTTAAAGAATTAGCTAAGAAAAGAGAAATTAAAGGCTATTCAAAAATGAAAAAAGAAGAATTAATTGAAGTTTTAAAGTAAATTAATATAAAGGAGATAAGAACATGATTAGTGCAAGCATGGTTAAAGAACTAAGAGAAGCTACTGGTGCTGGAATGTTAGATTGTAAAAAAGCATTAGAAGCATCAAATGGAAATATGGAAGATGCAATTACTTGGCTTAGAGAAAAAGGAATTTCTAAAGCTGCTAAGAAGGCATCTAGAATAGCTGCTGAAGGATTAGCTGTTTCTAAGATTGAAGGAAATAAAGCAGTAATAGTAGAAGTAAATTCTGAGACAGATTTTGTTGCTAAGAATGAAGAATTTAAGAATTTAGTAAATATTATTGCTGATACATTACTTTCTAATGATGTAGAAAGCGTGGAAGATGCTTTAAAATTAGAGCATGATGGTAATACTTTAGAAGAATTAATTATTGAGAAGACTTCAACAATTGGAGAAAAGTTATCTTTTAGAAGATTTGAAAAAATCGTAAAAGAAGATGATGAAGTATTTGGAACTTATTCACATATGGGTGGAAAGATAGTAGCTCTTTGTGTGCTTTCTAAAGATGAAGAGTTAGCTAAGGATATAGCAATGCAAATTGCAGCAATGAGACCACTTTATTTAAATAGAGATATGGTTCCTGCTTCTGTATTAGATAAAGAGAGAAATATCTTAAAAGAACAAGCTGAAAATGAAGGTTTAGATCCTAATAAGATAGATATGATTGTTAATGGAAGAATTAATAAATACTATGAAGAAGTTTGTTTAGTAGATCAAGGATTTATTAAAGAAAATAAGATGAAAGTTAATAAATATGTTGAATCTAAAGGTAGTGAAATTAAGTCATTTGTTAGATATGAAGTTGGTGAAGGAATGGAGAAAAGAGAAGAAAACTTTGCCGATGAAGTAATGAAACAAATTAATGGATAATTTATAAAAAACATTAGATAATTACAATAAATCTAATGTTTTTTCTTTACTTTCAAATTTACTTAGAGTAGAATTAATATTGGAGGGTAGTAGAAATGGAAGTAGAAGAATTTAATAGAATAACTTTAGAAATATGTGAAAAATTTGATGATTATAAAAGAAATATTATGAGGGATATGGTTATTGGTGAGGTTAAGATTATTATGGGAATTAATCTTGTTGAAAAGATGATAAGAGAGATTAATCCATCAGTAATAGATGAAAAATTAATTTTAGATTTAGAATTTTTAATTGATAATTATAAAAAGTTAAATGATAGTAAAATGCAATGTATTAATAATTATATGATGCTTGGAATAAATTTATCTTATAATATTGTTTCATCATATGTTAGAACTAGAATGAATACGAAGGTAAGAAGTAGAAAAATGGTAGGAGTATAGATAAGTTAATTATTTAGAAGTATTATTGATAAAGATAGTTTTTAATAATTTATTAAATATTATTGATAAATATATAGACAATGATGAGACATAATCTTGCCTTTTGTTTATATGTTTATAGATGATGTTATGAAAAATATATAATTTAGGTGTAGACAAATATAAAAAAATGTTATATAATATGTTTGCATTTGAAGAAAAACTATGATTAGGACACGGTTATATAACGAAAATTTATAGAGAGTTAGTGTTTGGTGGAAACTAATAATAAAGTTATATAATTACTACCTATGAGTTGCTACCGAAAGGATAGTCGGGGTAAAATCTCGTTAAAGAAATTAAGACCAAATTAGGATGGTACCGTGTTAATGACACTCCTTTTACGGAGTGTTTTTTATTTTAAGGAGAGTGAAGAAAATGATAAATATTAAAGAAGATGAAAAGTTAAGTGTAATGAATCATAGTTGTGCTCATTTATTAGCACAAGCAGTTAGACATTTATATCCAAAGGCATTATTTTGGGTAGGACCAGTTATAGATAGCGGATTTTACTATGATATCGATTTAGGTGATGAAGTAATTAAAGAAGAAGATTTAGAGAAAATCGAAAAAGAAATGAAGAAAATTGCTAAGGATGGAAAAAGAATAGTTAGACATGAAATATCTAAAGAAGAAGCATTAGAAATGTTTAAGGATGATAGATATAAGATTGATTTGATTAGTAGAATGGATGAAAGTGAAAATGTAATTAGTTGTTATACACAAGGGGATTTTACAGATTTATGTCGTGGTCCACATGTTGATAGCGTTAAAGAACTTAAATATTTTAAATTACTTAAGGTAAGTGGAGCTTATTGGAAGGGTGATGCCAATGAAAAGATGCTTCAGAGAATTTATGGAGTATGTTTTGATACTCAAGAGAAATTAGATGAATATTTAAATTTATTAGAAGAAGCTAAGAAGAGAGATCATAAGAAACTAGGTAGAGAGTTAGATTTATTTATGATAAGTGAATATGGCCCTGGATTTCCATTTTTCTTACCTAAAGGGATGATTGTTAGAAATGAATTAGAAAATTTCTGGTATAAAGAACATACGAAGGAAGGATATCAATTTATAAAGACACCAATTATGCTTAATAAAGAATTATGGGAGATATCTGGACATTGGTATAATTATCGTGAAAATATGTATACTTCAGAGATAGATGATAAGACATTTGCTATAAAACCTATGAATTGTCCTGGGGGAATGTTAGTATATAAGAATAGTCTTCATTCTTATAAAGATTTACCACTTAGAATTGGTGAATTAGGACAAGTACATAGACACGAAGCTAGTGGAGCTTTAAATGGATTATTTAGAGTAAGAACATTTACTCAGGATGATGCACATATATTTATGAGAGAAGATCAAATAGAGAGTGAAATAATTAAACTTATTAATTTTATTGATAGAATGTATAAAGTATTTGGACTTACTTATGATATAGAATTATCGACAAGACCAGAAGAAAAATATATTGGATCAATTGAAATATGGGATAAATCTGAAGCAATACTAGAGAAGGCTTGTCATGAAGCAGGACATGATTGTAAGATTAATCCTGGTGATGGAGCATTTTATGGGCCAAAACTAGATTTTCATATTAAAGATTCTTTAGGTAGAGTATGGCAATGTGGAACAATTCAACTTGATATGAATTTACCTGAGAGATTTGATTTAACTTATGTTGATGCAGATGGTAGTAAAAAGAGACCAATTATGCTTCATAGAGTAATATATGGTTCTATTGAAAGATTTATAGGTATTTTGATAGAGCATTATGCAGGGGCTTTTCCAACTTGGCTTAGTCCTGTTCAAGTAAATATTATTCCAGTTAATAATGAATATCATTTAGAATATGCAAATAATCTTAAGAAGAAATTTGAAGAATTAGATATTAGATGTGAACTTGATTCAAGAGAAGAAAAATTAGGATACAAGATGAGAGAAAGTCAGACAAAGAAGATACCATATACTTTAGTTATTGGAGATAATGAAGTGAATAATGATATGATTACTTATCGTAAGCATGGAGATAAGGATTCAGTATCGTTGTCTGTATCAGATTTTATAGAATTAATTAAGAATGAAATTGAGACAAAAGGTGTAAAATAGTACATCTTTTTTTCTTTAGATTGTTATGTAAAATTTGTGTCAAATATATGGAAAAGGTCTAAGATTGTGCTATAATTAATTTAAATGATAGTGATGGTAAGAAGACATTATCATTGTAGGAGGTGTTTTATTCAGGGGAAGCACATGAAAAAATATACAAAATAATAAAGGAAGGTAAATATGAAAAAGATAGGAAAAAAACTTAGTTATTTAACAAAAGTTTTTCTAGTTCTTGGTTTATTATTTAGTAATTTATCTGGATTATCAGTAGTTTTTGCATACGAAGATGGTGATAATTTTGGAATAAAAGTTGAAGATAATAAGATATTTATTAACTATTATGAAGAACTAGAAGAAACTGATGTTATAAATGTGATGTTTGAAGAAAATTACACATATTTAGATGATACTCATGAGGATGTAGAAGATGGAGTTATTTCAATTTATGGAAGTGATGTAAAGGATACTTCTGGATTTGAAATTAGTTCTGCAATGTTAAATAAAGTAGTATTTGATGGATTATATGAACTTAAAGTTTCATTATATGATGAGACAACAGATACTGATTTAGGTACAGTATTATATTCAGATAATATAGAACATCAAACTGGTCTTAGTGTTTCAGTGTTTGATGAAGATACAGAAGTTTTACCAGTAGATGGAGTATATTATGTAGATGGTGATGTTAAAGTTGTTTCAAAAGTTTTAGCAGGTGGTCTTAGCCCTAATGATACATTTAAGGTAGACGATACTGACTATACAGCAGAAGAATTGTTAAACAAAGAATTTGAATCTTCAAGATTATTTAGTGGGTTATTATATGGAGAATACACTGATAATGTAGAAGTATTAGTATTAGATAATAATGATATGGAAAAAGTATTTAATACAGAAGTAAATTATATGTATGGAGAATACGGTTATAATGCAGATGTTTTAAATACTGGACTTGCTTCTTTGGGATTAAGTGATAAATATCAATTTGAAACTGATGCGAAAGATGGATATATGTATGTTTATCCAAATGGGGATAAAGGCTATTCAGTAGTAGAATTATTTGATTTTATGGATTTAGCGGTAAGAGACTCTGAAATTGAATATATTATCAGTAATGATACGAGTGATGATTTATTTAATAGTTATATAGAATATCTTGAAATTTCAGATGAAGTTGAAGATCCTTTGGATTTGGATGAATATTATGCAGATACAGTTATTGATAATAGTACAGTAATAACTATATATAATGATGGATTAGTGATAACATTTAGATGTGTTATTTTAGGTGATATGAATAATGATTCAGTTATCAATGAAGATGATATTCAAGAATTAGTTAATCAAGTTGTTGGTAATAGTGAAGCTAATTTAGATAATGGAGATCTTTATAAAGATGGTGAGTTAAGTACTTTAGATGTTATAAATTTATATCAAATATATAAAAATGATACTTGGGAATTAGTATTAGATACAGTAGAAACATCATTAGATGTAATGTTAGAAGTAGCTAGTGATGATATTGTATCTGGCGATACATTTAAAGTTAATTATGTATTAGAAATTACAGATAATAGCGTTAATACAATTGCTGGTCAATTTAAGTATGATGAAGAAGTATTAGAATTAGTAGATGTTTCTTCAGAACTTGGTTGGATTGGTAGTGTAAAGGATGGTAAATTCTTATATATTGATGATGAAGGATTAACTGATGAAGGTAGATATGTATTATTA
>CAMGAM010000052.1 GCA_946007485.1 uncultured Mycoplasmatota bacterium | reverse complement strand
GTTTATGATATGTGATAAAATATAAATACAAGGATGTGATAACTTGAAAAATATTTCTAAGTTTAAAGTAGAGATGAGTATCTTATTACCAATAATGATATTTTTTATTGTAAGTGTAATATCAATATATTCGACAAGAAGGCTTTTAGGAGTAGAATTTCAGAATTTATATTTAAAACAAATTATTTGGTATTTAATCGGAATAATTTTAGCATATTCAACAATGGCTTTAGGAAATAAATTCTTATATAATAATGCTTATATATTTTATATAATTGGAGTTTTATCTTTAGTTTTAGTATTATTTTTTGGAATAACGGTTAATAATGCTACTTGTTGGTTTAAAATTCCTTTTTTAGGAACGCTTCAGCCAAGTGAATTTATGAAAATATTTTTGATCATTACTCTAGCTAGAATGATTGGGGATTTTAATGAAAATAATAAAAATCCGGATGTAAGTGATGAACTGAAATTTATTTTAAAGGTTTTAGTGATAGTTTTTATTCCTTCAGTTTTAACATTTATTGAACCAGATACGGGAGCAGTAATTATGTATTTAATTATTACTTTTGTGATGCTTTTTGTCGGTGGCTTTAGAAGAAGATGGTTTATATTTACGATTGGGATAGGAGTTTTGTTATTAGGAACATTTTTTGGAATATATTTTTTGAATCAAGATTTGTTTATTGATATTTTTGGAACATCTTTCTTTTATAGAATGGATAGAATTACAAATTGGTCTAGTTCGAGCGGTTTACAGTTAAGAAATTCCATGATTGCAATTGGTTCATCTGGAATTATGGGACATGGTATTAATAAAACACCAATATATTTTCCAGAGATGCAAACAGATTTTATATTTGCTGTTTTTTCATCAAATACAGGTTTTATTGGAGCAATTTCTTTATTAATTGTAATGATATTTTTTGATATGACACTTATTAGTTATGTAAATAAAACTACTAATGAATTAGATAAGTATGCAATTGGGGGAATAATTGGGGTTCTGCTATTCCAACAAGTTTATAATATTTCGATGACGATCGGATTACTTCCAATTATGGGAATTACCCTACCTTTCATATCTTATGGTGGTTCTTCTCTTTTATCTTATATGTTATTACTTGGAATTGTTTTTAATATATCTAATGAGAGTCTTAGATTTACAAATTAAAATGTTGATGAACCTATAATTCCAAAATAAAAATCAAGGGCTAGATTAATTATCTTCACTCACCCTTGATTTTTATATGTGTTTTAATTTGATATCTCCAAAACTTGGCTTATATCAAATTTTGTTTTTTTATCTATCGTTTATTTCGCATTATAATAATACCAGATGAACCATTTCCCTCTACATTGCCACCATTTCCACTGTTGGCACTAATCGTTGATCCAGTTCCACCTTGTGAATATGCTGTTACACCACTATTACATCCAGAAGACGTTCCAAGTTCAAATTCACAGGTGCTATATCCTTGTCCTGTTCCGCCAGATGATCCTCCATGATATGGACAATCTGCTGAGCAAGACAAACCATTATTTCCATATGAACCGCCATTAGATCGAATACTATAAAAATTTACTGAGGTATTCATTCGGCAGCAGGTTGCACTTCCGCCACCTGATCCTCCATCTCCGCCGGATGATGATGTTCCAGCTTTGCCACCACCAGCTGAATATGTTGATGAACTTCCAAAGTATGATTCATCTCCAGGCGAACCTTGAAATCCGCCACTACCAATACTTATTTTATATGTACCGGCTTTTATTGTTTGATCTAAATATGTTTTTGTATATCCGCCACCACCGCCACCACCGGCTTGACAATAATTTCCTGGCGAAGAAGAACAACTAATTCCACCACCGCCGCCCCCACCTACTAGAAATAAGTCGACATTCATTTGTGAGTCAAGTACTAAATTACCATTTGTTAAGAATTTAATTTTCCAGTCGGTGGAATTCTCTGATACAACCTCAAATCTCCCTGTATATGTTCCTATTTTGGTGTCATTTACTATAACATCATTGATAACTCTACTTCTAATAATAACTATACCAGATGAACCACTTCCTCCAGGATTTCCACCATTACCAGAATTCGCTTTAACCGCTGATCCTCTTCCGCCTCGGGAATATGCTGACACACCTGAAACGCATCCGTTTGATGTTCCTTCGCTAAATTCACATGTTGAACCACATTTATATGTTGTTCCATCTGGATATTGGCAAGTTAAATTGGCTTGACCTGAACCACCAGATGAGTTTCCACGATACGGACAATCTGATGAGCAGTTTCCACCATTACTTCCATATTGTCCACCACTACCGGACGTACTATAAAAATTTACTGAGGTATTCATTCGGCAGCATGATGCACTTCCGCCGCCTGATCCTCCATTTCCGCCGGATGATGAAGTTCCGGCTTGACCACCGCCAGCTGAATATGTTGATGAACTTCCAAAGTATGATTCAGTTCCTGCTTTACCTTGTGTTCCACCACTACCAATACTTATTTTATATGTACCAGCATTTATAACTTGATTTAGATATGTTGTTGCATATCCGCCACCACCGCCGCCTCCGGCTTGACAATAATTTCCTGGTGAAGAACTACAATCACTTCCACCACCTCCACCGCCACCAACAACGAAAATATCTATATTTGCATCTGATTTTAGTACTAGATCACCACTGCTCTTAAATTTAATTTTACAACTTGTTCCTTCGGTTATTTTTTCATATGTTCCACTATATGTAAAACTTGGGCAAAAATCTTTTACTTCAACAGGATTACTAGCCTGATGAGCAGCATTTCCTACCAAATCGAATACTTCAACACAGACATAATAAGTTCCTGTTTGGGCTACTGTAAAATCATGTGTCATTTGGCTACTCTTTTCATATTTATTGGTTTCTTCTGGACATTTATCATTATTTTGAAGCAAATATCCGTAGATATTTAAATATCCTGAGTCATCTTTTATTTCCTTAATTGTACCTGTAATTATTCCAGCTGAATAACTTGCTTCTACTTTTACTTCTGGCGCTTTATCATCTGCCATATTATATTTATAGTCAAATACTATGCTATACTCTTTATCTGCCATTTGGGGAATTGTCATCGGAATATTTATAGTTATTTTACCATTTTTGGTGGAGCAATATTTTTCATTATTAAAATCTACTTCATCCTTTATAACTCCATATTTAGTAATATTATCTATAACTTCTCCATTATATTTAATAATATTTTCTTCAATAATTAATTTTCCACAGTCAAAACTACCTTCTTCATCTTTAGCATAACTCATTAATTTATTATTTATTATTGTTCTATCAGTATTCATTAATGTTTCAACCATTAAATCATCATTTTTATTTTTTAGTCTTATTGTTAAATCAATTATAAAGAAGGCAAGACCAAACGCTAGTGCAGAAGCAAGAATAATTTCTACTAACATATATCCTTTATTATTTAATTTTAATTTCATCATATCACCAACTATTCATCAATTCCTTCACTACCATCAAATATTTCTATATAAGCATATTTACAATCATCTATATTTTTTTTATTATCTTCTCTAGTTGTACATCTTTCCAGTACTAATAATTGATTTGAAGCAAAAATTGTTGATGTTGATAAATAACTTAAATAATCTTTAAAAGTTTGATTAATTTCTTCATTTGATAATTCTTTACCACTAATTTTACATTCATATTTATTATTATTTATTTTACATTGAGTAGGAACTAGGAAAACAGTATCAGTATCATATGGTGAAATTTCAGCTTCAGGAAGGGAAAAATTGTTTTTGTTATTAGCACTATATATTTCTTGGACTTTTCCTTTATAATCAGTAATAATAGTATATAGTTTATTATTTTCTATTAAGATATCACGATAATAACCTAGTCTATATAAGGTAGTTGAGTCATAATAATCTATTCTAGTGTTATATATTGAATATATCTTGTTATAACTTTGATAAAGTCCAACGATTGTTAACATGACAATAGCAGATACTACAATTACTTCTGCCATCATAAACCCTTTATTATTCATACTATTCCTCCTTATGAGCAGGTATCTACATATTCAAAATTGCCATTATTATATTTAACTCTACCAGAAAAGGTTCCTGATTTACCATCATTACATTGATCACACTTTATTTCATTATCAGTTAAATCCAAATCAGCAAGTTGAATACATCCACTTGTCCCAAGACTATTTTTATGTTCTTCATAATATAATTTAGCGATACTGACAATGGTTTCTTTTTTAGCATTATCTTGCTTAGCTTTATTTCTTTCAATAGCAGCACTTATAGATGATATTGCCATGACTGAAATAGCTAACATAATAACGACTACTGCTAATAATTCGATTAAAGTAAATCCTTTTTTATTTAACTTCATTATTTTATCCTCCTTAATTTTTTTATTTTTAATGCCACATCTTCTTTACAATTGATTAATTCACCAACAGAATGTCCGTAATTAAGTTCACTAATTAAATAGGCTAATTTATGAGAGCAATCTACTAATTTAAACCATTCGCGATTTTGATATTCTTCTGGAACATAACAAACATTTGAGGCATATACTCTATCTATTATTCCTTTTTCGTAGTATTCATCAAATTTTTCTACTCCACTAGTAAATAAAGCAAAGGTTACCATTAAATATATTTTTTCGACTCCTAATTTTTTTAATGACATAGCAGTATCTAGAATAGAACCGCCAGAGGCAATCATATCATCAATAACAACGGTATATTTACCAGACATATCGCTAGGTCCTAAGAATCTATGATCAACAATAGGATTTTTACCATCTATTACTTTGGTATAATCTCTTTGTTTATAGAATGATCCAATAGGTACATTTCCAAGTAGTTCTGAGAAGAATCTTGCTCTTTTCATTGCTCCTTCATCTGGAGAAATACACATAATTTTATCAAAATCAGTTATTTTTTCGTTCATTAATAAATCTAAGATTAACATATCACCTAAATACATATTTTCAAAAGCTAAATTAGGGACAGCATTCATAACTCCTTTATTGTGAACATCACAAGTGACAATTTCATTAACTCCCATATTTTTTAACTCTTGTAATGAATTAGCACAATCTAAAGATTCTCTTGAATCTTTTTTATCTTGTCTTGATTCATACAAATATGGCATGATAACGGTTCTTTTTGCAGCATGTCCACACTCAGCACTAATTAATCTTTTAATATCCTGAAAATGCTCATCAGGAGACATATAATGTCTTCTTCCATAGTAGTTATAAAAAACATCATAATTACTAACATCACTTAAGATATACAAATCTTTATCTCGAATGGATTCTTTAATAACAGCCTTACCTTCTCCATTATTAAATCTTACTAAATCAACATCAACAAGATAGTTATCATTACTAACTCTAATTTCATTAATATGTTTGTTTACTTTTTCTCCGAATTCACGAAAATTTTCTGGAACAATTATTTTTAAATTACTCACTTTTTACCTCCATTTTTTTATTTATAACAATATGAATCATTTGCTTTAGTATAACCAGTTGAACAAGAATAACATGTTTGACAATTGCATGTGTATGTTGGATCGCAATTATCATATGAACAAGTACCACATATAGCATCACATTCACCATATTTATTACAATAATCTTTGCAACATTGATATGTTCCATGGTGACATTGACCCCCACATGTTTGACAATTACAACTCTTAGAGGTAGTTGCTATGACTTCAATACTACAACTATCGGAATTTCCTGCTTTATCTTTAACATAATATGTATGAGTTGCTATTGAAACTTCTTTTGTTTCAGAATTTTCTCCTGTGTATGACGATTTCCATCCATAATAATCAATACCACTACCGCCTTCATTATCACTATATGTTGCCTTAATTATATTTTCTTCAATACTAAGACTGCAAGTTGGTGCAATCATATCACCAATTTCGTATTTATAATCAAAAATTATATCATATTCTTTATCTGGCATTTGTGGAACATTTATTGGAATTTTAATTGATATTTTACCTAAATCAGTTAAACATTCTTTTTTATCACTTTCTATATTTCCATATTCATTAACAATATCAATAATATTTCCATCATATTTAATCGTATTATTTTCAATAGTTAATTTACTGCAATCAAAATTTTCTTCTTCTTCTTTAGCATAATCCATTAATTTATTATTTATTATTTCTCTATCTGTACTTATTAATGTTTCAATCACTAAATCATCATTTTTATTTTTTAATTTTATGGTTAAGTCAATTATAAAGAAAGCAAGTCCAAATGCAAGTGCGGAAGCAAGAATAATTTCTACTAACATATAACCTTTATTATTTAGTTTTAACTTCATAATACTTTCTCCCTTTTTGTTAAAAATAATGATTTATTTAATATTTAATTTATCAAAAGATACATTCAAGTAGTTTCTACTTGCAAGATAATCAGCACGATGAACATATCTTTGAAGTTCAGTTGTTGGTACAGGTAATTCTATATTACTATATTTAGAGGTATTCCATTTACCCATATGTGATTCAATTAAAGAACACATTTTTCTAATATTATCAATATCCATTTTTAAATTTTTAGCATTTTCCATAATTAGTTTGGATACAAGTAATGGATGATCAAATCTTGTATATTCTTCTTCTGGATTGCCTTTTTTTAATCCATCATGCATAATTATTGCCATAATAATTAAATCTTTATCATTATTAGTAAAATTATTAACAGTTTCAAATAAATCATGAGCTATTCTTACAGCTACTTTGGTATGCTTAACTAATCCATGATTGGTACTAGCAAACTTTGGATGATATTTACCAGTACTTGAAGCTGGAATAGTAAAGAAATAATCTGGTAAAAGATTAATTAGATATTTAATGTCTTCTTTATTTTATTCATCATTACTCCTTATATTTACATCTAATTTGTTATATGGGATTTCAATATTATTTTTGTGAAATGCATCATTTATTAGTTTTAGGTAATCTCTTTTTATTTGATAATGAGTATTAGGTTTACAATCAATACTTACCATGTATTTGATAGAACTAGATGAGAATTCATTGATACCTAATAGTTGATAATTACCTAGAACATTTTCTATTTCTAAGACTTCTTTTTCTAGTGATTTTAAAACTTTTTCTAAGGAATCAATATCAGTA
>CAMGAM010000051.1 GCA_946007485.1 uncultured Mycoplasmatota bacterium | reverse complement strand
GTTCTAATTGCTTTATTTTTACTGGGTCGGTTACTTTTTTTAAAACTACTGATTTTTTATTATTAGATATTTTTTTGCCATTAAAGATTATATTATTGGAAGTAATACTTATTTGATTAAAATCTTCAGCAATTAAATCGACTTTTTTACTAGCAATTAAGGCGCTATTTCTGTCTGCAGTAATCTTTTTGGCAGCAAATTTTACAGCATCACCAGAAATTTTTGAATTTTTTATAGTTAATGCTTGATTAGAAATTATCGATACTCTGGTATTTTCTTTTTCTTTACCAATATTAGAGTCATTTATTTCAATACTTTCTGCTGAACCAAAAATAATATGTAGTGGGGATGATATCGATAATTCATTATGAATATTCATATTGTTTATTATTAGATTAGTAGCACCAATTGATAAATAAGATGATAGTGCTTGAATATGGGTATTTTCTATAGTACATTTATTATTAACATGAATATTTAAATCAAAGCCAAATTGACAATTTCTGATGATAACTTCACAATCATCATATCCAAAAATAAATATTCTATGTTCAGTTAATTTTAAACCATCAATAATATAACAGATTGGTTTATCTAGTTTATATAACTTGGCTAATTCTTGATTTGACTTTTCAATTCCTTTACATTTAATGATATATTCAAATTTATTTTTTTTACAGTTCCTTTTATTAACATAGCAAATTAATTTATCTTCTTCTTCAACTACTTTTCCTAAGTGATTTGTGAGTTTTCTTTTCAATTTGTTTCTGATAATGGTATATAATTTTTGTTTTATATTATTCATAAATAATCATTCCTTTTTAATATCTAGAGATAATTTTTCTTAATATTATATCATTAATTTTATGGTTGTCAATAAGGTCAACTTAACTTAAAAATTGCTAATGTGATTAGCAATTTTCTATTTTTTACTATGTTTACTACTATTTACTGGTGGTTCTTCATAAATTTCCTTTAATTTTTCAGAAGTTATTGGTTGATTACCTTTAATTGATGACTCTAATAGTTTTAATACTCTTAATAAATCTAGTTTATCTTTAACATATTTTAGATTATCGGTCCTATTAGTTGTAATAACACATGCTGATAATAGTGATTCTGTTAATTTATGAAGAATTTTAGGATTGGCATCTTCTATATAGAGAGTTTTTTTCAAAAATTCATAGTAGGAAAGCCAATTTTTATATTTTATGTGGCTAACTTCTAGTTGAGTAATGAAATGATTAATTAATTTTTCAAGATCTTCATTATTAATATTTTTCATGATATCACCCAAGTACATTATATCATAATTTCTTTCTGATGTTTATTTTTTTGAATATATCAAAGGTAAAGGTAGCAATTATAGATATTATGATTGCTAGTAGCCAATCAGTTAATTTTAATGGACTGGTATTTACTATATTATTTAAAAAGGGGATATAAATGATAAGAATTAAGACTAAGACAATTATAGAGTTTATTAAGCAGATTACTTTATCTTTTAGATTTGAAATTAAATTTTTGATGGCAAGTTCATTGGATTCTAAGACATAGACGACAAAAATATTAGATAAAACTAAAGTAGTGAATGAAAATGTGAGTGCTAAGTTATTATCGTTGGTATTCTTTAATATATAACTATAACTTCCAATAAAGGCAAGGAAGATAAATATTCCTTGAAAAATACATCTAATAACAGTTTTTTTGTTCATTAATGATTCATCAATTTTTCTTGGTTTTTCATGCATAACAGATTTATCTGGTTTTATTCTTTGGAAGATAATCGAAGATGTTGGATCAATAATTAATTCTAGGAGGACAATATGAATTGGTAAAAGAATATTAGGTAATTTAAGTAATGGAGCAAAGATGGATGCTAGAGCAATTGGAATATGAATAACTAAAACGTAAGAAATAGCTTTTTTGATATTACTATAAATGGTGCGACCATTTTTAATGGCAGAAATAATGGTGTTAAAGTTATCATCCATTAAAATCATATCGGCTGATTCTTTGGCAACATTAGTTCCTCTTTGACCCATAGCAATACCAATTTCGGCTTTTTTTAGGGCTGGAGCATCATTAATTCCATCACCTGTCATAGCAACAACTTCATTATTGGCTTGAAGAGCTTTAACAATTCTCATTTTATGATTTGGATATACTCTAGCAAAAATATTAGTATCTTTTACTCTTTCTCTTAATTCTTCATCAGACATATTTTCTAATTCTATACCTGTAATAACATGGTCATAGTGTTTTAAGCCAATTTGTTTAGCAATACTTTTGGCGGTTTTTCCGTTATCACCAGTAATCATAATTAATCTGATGCCTGCATCATAACAAGATTTTACTGATTCTTTGACACCTTTTCTTGGTGGATCTACTAGAGCAATTAAACCTACAAATTGTAATTTATTATCAGTTATTTTTTCTTTAATATCTTGAAGATTATCTTGTTTGGCAACTGCTAATACACGGTATCCGAGATTAGAATATTCATCTATTTTTTCCATTATAGATTCATATTCATCATCAGTAAGACTACATAGAGGAAGAATACTTTCATATGCACCTTTGGCACATAATATTTTTTTATCTTTTATATCCCATATTTGTCCCATCATTTTATCTTCAGTATTAAAAATATATTCGTGAATTAGTTTATTATTATAAATTTTTTTGGTTATTTGATTATTAAAACAAGATGATTGAATGGCTATTTCCATTGGATCATATGGAACTTTTGGACATGATAAAGCTGATATTAGAAAAAAATTAGGATCATTTGAATAAGTTTCTTTGACTGTCATTTTATTTTGAGTTATAGTGCCAGTTTTGTCAGTACATAAAACGGTAACAGCACCCAAAGTTTCAACGGCTTTCATATTTTTAGTTAGAGTATTTTTTTTTGCTAGTTCCCAAGCTCCCATAGCTAGAAAGACAGTTAATACTACAGGAATTTCTTCAGGAATGGTTGCCATGGCGACAGTAATTCCTGATAAGATGGAATGGATAATTCTTTCTTTTAATGGTAAAGACCAGTTATCAATGAAATTTAAAATAATTACAAGAGCAAAAAATGTTAGACTAATGATAGTGCAAATAATTACTAATTTTTTGATTTGTTTTTCTAATGGGGTTTTCTCTTTTGAAATAGAATTTAGAGCATTTCCAATTTTTCCATATTCTGTATTAGTACCTACGGCAGTAATTTTAATGATAGCACTACCACTAGTGACATCACATCCAGCATAACACATATTTAGTTTAAAGTGGTTGATACTGTTATCTTTAATCTTTTTATATACAGTATCTGACTCACCAGTTAAGGCTGATTCATTAATACCTAGCCCTTGACATTCGAGAATGATGCCATCAGCAGATATTTTGTCGCCTTCTTCTAAAATAACGATGTCATCAACGACAATATCTTTACTGTCAATAGAAATAATTTGACCATTTCTTATTACTTTGACATTTAGAGATGACAAATTATTAAGGACTTCAAGAGCTTTATCAGTTTTTTGTTCTTGAAAAAATTCAATACCACTTATAAATAGGACAAAGCAAAACATTATTATACCATCACTAATTTCTCCTAAAATAAAATAGATGCTGGCAGTAATAATCAGTAGTAGAAACATCGGTTCAGTAAAGACATGAAGTACCTTTTTTAGAAGGCTTTCTTTTTTCTTCTTTTCAAGTTCGTTGGTTCCATATTTTTCTCTTGATATTTTAACTTCACTATCAGTTAATCCAGTGTATTGTTCTTCTCTTTTCATAATGACCTCACTTTTAATTATCTATTTAGTATATTCTTATATATATAAAATATTTATATATTTTGTGATATATGATGATCGATAATTATAATTATTTATAAATATTTTTTTAGACTAATTAGTTTTAATGTATGTTGTTTATAGTCTTTATGTTTAACTCAACTATATTGTAGAGTAATTATTTATATTATACTGCTAAATTATAAAATAATATAGATATTTTATTAAACAATATTTAGAAAATCACTATTAACTTTTATAATCATTAGTTAATAGTGATTTTATTAATTTTCTTTTGATTTACAAACATCAATCCATTCTGGATAATTTGTTACTTCTTCTAATTCTTTAATCGTTATTTTAATAGCATTATGTGGGCTTCCACAAGCGGGATAGACAAATTCAAATCTTTTTAGAGATTCATCTAAGTATACTTTAACATTATCGCTTACTCCAAACGGGCATACGCCTCCGATGGGATGACCAATTAAGGTATCTACTTCTTCTGGTTGAAGCATTTTAGCTTTCTCATGAAAGTAGCCACGATATTTAGCATTATCTATTTTAACAACTCCGGCCATGACAATTAGAATTGGATTATCTGAAACTTTAAAAGACAAGGTTTTGGCAATTTCTTTTTCTTCACAGCCAAGACTTTCAGCCGCTTCTTTGACGGTTGCTGTTAAGCAAGATACGGTAATGATACGATTATCCATGCCATATTTTTTTAGATGTTCTTTAACACTTTGTACTGACATATTTTTTCCTCCAAGTAATATTTTATATTATTTCTTTTAACATTTCAACAACTTTGTTGATAACCAATTCTTTATTTGCTATTCGATTATCTTGAGTGCATTTAACATTATCATTGTAAGTAATATCTTTTGATTTATCATAAATACTTATATAAACAAGATCATCTTGACCATATGGATTATTAATATCTAGTCTATTTAGTTTACCGGTAATACCTACACCATAATCAGAATTGGTAAATTTAGAAATATTTTTACTCATCTCATTGGCGACTTCAAAACTGTAGACTGAATATGTATCAATAATATCTTTAGATACCCCCATTTTTACTTTAAAATCATTTGAATAAGTAATGGCTGAGAAGTTAAATACTTCACTTGAACCTTCAATATTAGTAATAGAATTTGCTAGAGAACCGCCAGTACATGATTCCATAGTAGAAATAGTTTGATGATTGTTAATTAATTTTTCAATGATTTCTTTCATATTTTTTAGTGTAATCATTCTTAAGAAATTATTAATCTCTTAGATGATTTTTCCTTTCTATATTTTTAAACTATTTTCTTCTGATAGAAGTTCTTTTTCCTTCAAAGGTCTTTTTACCAAGAATAAGAATAGTTATATTTGATATAATAACAACAGCTTCAGCGAGGACATTGGCATAACTTACATAATATAAATCATAAATTAGCCATAGAACATAGGTAATTATTCCTAAGAAGACAACTTTTTTACCTTTATAGATTAGAGCGTAACCGTCATTTAGAGAGGCAAAAATAGAAAATAATGACCAAAAGCCATCATAACTAAATAAACCTATCAGGGCATAAATTGGTAAACTATAGATAAATGTTTTTTTATCGTCTTCTAACTTAATATAGAGACTATCTCTAATAATTTCAAAAATAATTACAAATAAACCAGTATAAGCTTTTAAAAGAATGTAATTTAAAATAAAGAAGATACATGAAATAACTTGAAGTACTAAAAGTTTATTATCTTTATTTTTCCAATAACTAATAATTAAAAATATCCATGCTAAGATAGCAGTAATTTGAGCTAGATAAAAATTTAAATCCATAGATTACCCTCCTTTATAATTATATCATTATTTTTATAGTTCGTTGATATAAATTTTATTATTAGACGGTAATTTTATTTATTGCTATAAATTACTTATTCTTAACTGGATATTCTTTAATCTATATTTACTCCTTGATTTAATAATTTAACATTTATTAAATAATAAAGCATAATATACAATAAATAAATAGTAATAGCTAGATACATTATTGATTTTATAGTACTAATACTAGGAATAATATTACTTGTGAATAAATTCATGAGATCTTGATTAAATAATGAGATGATAAATATTATTAACAAAGTAATTATTTGACATGCCATATATGAAAGAAAGCTATAAATAACTGATAAAATTATTTTATTGTTATTTTTTTTGTGTCCTAAAATTATGCCATTATATCCTGATTCAATTAAAAATATTATTTCTAAGGTAAATACTAAGAATACTATTAATAATAAGCTAATGATATTGCTATTATTAATTGTAGATGTCATTGTCAATTGTAATTTAATTAGTTCTATATTTTCTTTTGAATAGTAAGCAATACCTAAAGATACGGCAATGACGATTATACTAGTTATGATGGTAATAATAGATGTTAATAATTTTGATAGATATAGGTGTTTTTTCTTAACTGGAATGGTATGAGTTAAATATGCTTCATCTTTATAGAGATTATTGATAAAGTTAGACCATAATTTCATAATGTTAAAAACAATAGTACTAATAAAGATAACAATTGTTAGACCACTTGATATTTTACCAATGATATACATAATAGTTGAATTATCAATACTAAAAAATATTCTAGTGGTAATACTAAAAAATATTGATAAGATATAGAAAGTGATTAGAAATTTATATATTCTTTGCAAATCATATTTTAATAATTTTTTTAGCATTTGAATTTCCTCCTAAAGATTTCATCAATTGATGTTTTTTCTTTTTCTCTTAATGTATCAGTATCTGATTTTAAAATTATTTTGCCTGAATCAATAAAGATTACTTCATCAAGAATTCTTTCAATATCTGATATTAAGTGGGTAGAAATAATAACTGATGAACCTTCTTTAAAATTTGAAAGAATGGTATCTAGAATATAATCTCTAGTAGCGGGATCGACTCCTCCTAGGGGTTCGTCTAAGATATATAAATCGGCTTCTCTCGACATTACTAGTACCAATTGAACTTTTTCTTGCATTCCTTTGGACATTTTTGATAATTTTTGAAGACAATCCAAATTTAAATCTTTTAATAGTTTTCTAGCTTTATTTTCATTAAAATTGTCATAAAAATCTGAGAAGAATCTTAAGGTATCATCGATCGTCATTGATTTATCAAGATAGGTTCTTTCGGGAAGATAAGAAATTTTTTTCTTACTTTCAAGCCCTATTTTTTGTCCTTGAAAAAGAATTTCTCCAGTGGTTGGAGTTAGTAAGTCATTGATTAATTTAATCAAGGTAGTTTTACCAGTACCATTTTTCCCTAAAAGTCCTATTATTTTTCCACTTGAAATAGTAAGATCAATGTCTTTTAGAATAGATTTGTCTCCAAATTGTTTGGATACATGATTTAATTTTAGTAATTCCATTATT
>CAMGAM010000050.1 GCA_946007485.1 uncultured Mycoplasmatota bacterium | reverse complement strand
ACATTTACCGGAAGGTGTAATGACTAAGATGAGAGCTAATTATGTATGTGAAGAGGCTCTAGCTACATATGCACATGATTTAAAATTTGAAACAGATATTAAGTTAGGGGGATGTGAAGCTGAATCTGGACCTAATAATACAATTTTGGCAGATGTATTTGAGGCTTTTGTGGCAGCAACTTACTTAGATATGGGACTTGATTTTACTAAAGAGATGGTTCTTAAAATAATTGTTAAATATATTGAGAAAAAAGTTGATTTTCTACATGATTATAAATCTACTTTACAGGAATTAGTTCAAACAGATAAGAAGAGTGTTATATATGAAATAGTTAAAGAAGAAGGACCAGCACATAATAAAAAGTTTGAATGTGTGGTTAAAGTTGATGGACATATTTTAGGAAGAGGTATTGGGAGTAGTAAAAAATCAGCAGAGCAAGAAGCTGCTAAAGAAGCTTTATCAAAGCAAGCAAAATAGGAGGAATTTATGTTAAAGGTATCAAATGTATCGAAAAAATATGGTGATTTGTTAGCAGTGGATAATCTTAGTTTTGAAGTAAATGATGGAGAGATATTTGGGTTGTTGGGTTTAAATGGAGCTGGAAAAACGACAACTTTTAGAATGATTTTAGGACTTATTGATGATTATACCGGCAATATTACTCTTGATGGAAAAAAGATAGATTACAGTATAACTGATAAGATTGGTTTTTTAACCGAAGAGAGAAGTCTTTTGACTAAACTTACAGTCTTAGAACAGATTACATATTATGGGGTATTAAAATCAATACCAGTTGATGAGATTGAGAAAAGACTTGATTATTGGTTAGAGATATTTGGAATAAGTGAATATAAAAATAAGAAGATTAAAGAGTTATCTAAAGGTAATCAACAGAAGATACAATTTATTTCTGCAATTATTAATGATCCAAAATTACTTATATTAGATGAACCATTTTCTGGACTAGATCCGATAAATGTCGAGTTATTTAAAAAAGTGATTTTAGAGTTTAAAGATAAGGGAACAAGTATAATATTTTCATCTCATCGAATGGAACATGTAGAACTATTCTGTGATAGATTAGTAGTACTGGTAAAAGGCCAAAGTGTCATATCTGGTTATCTTAAAGATATTAAGAGAGATTATAAGAAGAAAAATATTTATGTTAAGGGGGATATTGATGTTGATAAAATCAAGAAATGTAAGGGAGTAGAAGATATTAGATTAGAAAAAGATGAATATATTATTTCTATTAGTGATGAAAAATACACAAGTACATTATTTAAGGAAATATCAAAGTTTGATAATATTTACAAGTTTAGTGTTGAAGATCCTAGTTTGAATGAAATATTTATAAGTACGGTAGGTGATAGCTATGAAAAATAAGTTATTGTTTTTGACAAAGATGAGTCTTAATAAAAAAATAAAGACAAAATGGTTTTTGATTGCTAATATTATTTTTGCAGTACTTATTATTGGCCTTATAAATATTGATACGATAATTAAGGCTTTTGGTGGGGATTTTAATGATACACAGGAAATTTTGATTATCGATGAAGTGGGAGCATTTTCTAAATTTGAGAGTAATTACGAGGTATATAAAAAGTATTTAGCATATTATGATGATGTTAAAATTAATAAATATGAATTTATCTATGATGATGTTGTAGAATTAGTAGAAGAGGATGATAAAATTCTTTTAGTAATTAGTCCCGATGAAGATAATTATATTAAAGCAAAGATGGTTAGTAAAGATGCACTAGGGACAATTACAAATACATTAATTAGTACAACATTAACTGCTATTAGAAGTGAGATTGTATTAAATGAATACAATATAACGGAGGAAATGTATCAAAAAATTAATGCTAATGTATTAGTTGAAGATGTTATTTTGTCTTCGGAAAATAAGGAAGATAATATGGTAATATCGACAATTATGCAAATAATTACTTTACCAATATTTATGTTAATTATCTTTTTGGTTCAAATGATAGGAGCAGAGGTTAATGAAGAAAAGACTACTAAGAGTATGGAAATAATTATTTCAAATGTTAGTCCTAAGACACATTTTATGTCTAAAGTAATATCATCTAATTTATTTGTTATTATTCAAGGATTATTATTAGTAATATTTGTAGTTATAGGAATTGTAATTAGATATTTTGTAAGTGGGGGTAATTTAATGGGAGAATTAGATGGAGAAGTTACGAAATTAGTTAGTAGTATTTCATTATCGGGAGTAATGGATACGCTTACTTACATGATACCGATCATGATTGTGATTTTACTTTTGACATTTTTAGCATATTCACTCTTAGCGGGAGTGCTTGCTAGTATGACTACTAATTTAGAAGACTTTCAACAACTTCAAACACCAATTGTGATTGTTTTATTAGCAGGATATTATTTATCAATGATGGCTGGTGTTTTTAAAGGAAGTGTTTTTATTCGAATTATGAGTTATATTCCGTTTGTTTCTTCACTACTGGCACCAACACTTTATGTAATGGGTGAAATTACTTGGATTGATCTTGTGGGTAGTGTGGCATTACTTTTACTTGTTATATTTTTACTTATTAAGTATGGCCTTAGAATATATAAAGTAGGAATACTTAATTATTCACAGAGTCGGCTTTGGAAGAAAATGTTTAAAGCAATAAAGGAGAAATAAAATGGCAAAGGAAAAGGATGAAATATTATTATTTATTATTACTGATAGAGGTAATATAGCAATTCCATTTAAAAATTTATTAGAAGTAGATAGTTATACGATAAGATTTGAAAATATTTTAGAATTACTTAAAAAGATTGGTAAGATTGTTAAGAAGGATTTATCTTCTTTAAGAGTAATTGATAGTTATCTTGAGTATAATTATAATTATAGAACGACAAGAGAAAATGTAGATTTAAATGGGAAGCTACCAATTAAATATAAGGATGATAATTATGATGATGATAATTTAATAACGGGATTTGCTGAATATTTAAAAGGTGATTATCAAAGAATAAAACAATTTAATATTAAATTTGTTAGAGTTCCAGCAATTGAAAATTATATACGTGGTAATGGAATTTTAACTGATGAAGATATTGATATGGCGGTAAATGCATATTTTAAAGATGGAAATTATAAAAAGAGAAGAGAAGTCTATTTTAAATTAAAGAGGTTTGGAAAAAAGATAAGAATTAATAAGTATCGTGAAGATAAAGTATCAGGAAATGGAGATTTATCTAAATTTGAGATTAATGATGAATATTTAAGTAGT
Organism: uncultured Mycoplasmatota bacterium; assembly: GCA_946007485.1. Lineage (GTDB taxonomy): Bacteria > Bacillota_I > Bacilli_A > RF39 > UBA660 > RUG705. The sequence goes on along the minus strand of CAMGAM010000050.1, from coordinate 4,259 downwards.
TTAGCTGATTATGCGAGAAAGGGAGAAGAAGAATATCAAAATGTTATGGAAATTATCTCTTTATATGATATAGATGATATTAGTAAAAAAATGAAGAATCCTCATTATGGGGTGATTGATGGAATGACGGATTATGATCAGGTATTTTCTAGTGATATAGTAGCTCTAGAAATGGCAACGGGCATTAGTATTCAAGATTTAGAGAAAATTATTAATGGCAGTATTAAAGAAAGAAGAAAGAGATGAAGTATCTATCAGAATTTTTAGAATATTTAAAAGTAGTTAAAAAGCATTCGGATAATACGATTATTAATTATCAAGTAGATATTTTAGAATTTAATGATTTTATGAAAGGGAAGATACTTGGAATTTCTAAGGAAGATGTTAATAATTATTTAAATTATATGTATGAAATGAATGCAAGTAAGAGTACAATTTCTAGAAAACTTAGCAGTCTTAGGACATTTTATAATTATTTAATTAGCAATGATATTGTATCAACAAATTATTTTTCATTAGTTAAAAATCCTAGAAAAGATAAAAGCTTACCTAGATATGTTAATGATAGTGATATTGATAAGATGTTTATGATTCCAGATACAAGAAAACCTATAGGACAGAGAAATTTAGTAATAATTAGAATGTTATATGCGACGGGAGTTAGAGTATCGGAATTAGTTAATATAAAAATAAAAGATATAAATATTAGTGAAAGAACAATTAGGATACTGGGAAAAGGTAGTAAAGAGCGAATTGTTATTTTTGGTATTAATACTAGTAGAGAGTTAAAAAAATATCTAGATGATGGAAGAAGAAAACTAGATGTAAGGAATAGTGAGTATTTATTTTTGAATAAAGATGGTAATCGACTAAGTGATAGATATGTGAGAAAAATAATTGATGATATAATTGTTAAAGCTAGTATATCTATGCATGTTAGTCCACATATGCTTAGGCATACTTTTGCGACAGAGATGCTTAATAACGGGGCAGACTTAGTTAGTGTTAAGGATTTACTTGGACATGAATCGCTTAATACGACAAGTATATATACACATGTATCAGATGAAATGATTAGAAAGGTTTATGATAAAGCTCATCCAAGAGCTCATAGTGAATGAAGTTGGGAGTGAAAATAGATGGCAAAATTATATTTTAAATATGGGGCAATGAAAAGTGGGAAGACAACTGATATTATAAAAACATACTATAATTATCAAGAGAAAGGATTAAAAATAATAATAATTAAACCTAGTGATGATCTAAAGGCGGGTAAAAATATATTATGTCGTTCTGGTGCGAGTCTTTGTTGTGATTATGTAGTTCCTAAGGAAGAAAATATTTATAATTTAATTGAAAAACATTTAATAGATAGTCAAATAGATTGTATTTTAGTAGATGAAGCACAATTTTTGACTAGTAAACAAGTAGATGAATTATCAGATATAGTTGATAATGAGAATATACCAGTTATTTGCTATGGACTTAGAGCAGATGCCTTTAGTTGTTTATTTCCTGGAAGTACAAGACTGTTTGAAATAGCTGATGTTATTGAAGAGTTGAAAGCGGTTTGTAAATGTGGTAACAAAGCGACATTTAATTTGAGATTAAAACGTGTAGATGGCGAATTGGTACCGGTATTTTCTGGAGAACAAGTATCGATTGATGGAAAAGATGCAGAATATGATTCAGTATGTAGAACTTGCTATAAAAAAATAAAAAAAGAAAAGGGAATATATAAATTATGAAAGATATTAAAATTATCGATGATTTGGATTATAGAGAGACTGATGTTTCTTTAGAATATTTAAATGAAGAAGAAACAGAAGAAATTATGGATTTGGATGATACCGTAGATTGTTCAAAGTTATTTAGTGAGGAAAATAAAAATGGAGATTAATGAAAGAATAGAAAAGATAGATCAATTTTTGAGAGATACTTTTTCAAAAGTCATTGATAGGGAAATTATATCATCAAGGATGATATATCATGAATTAATTAAATATGGAATTGATGATAGATATAAAAGAGTAGATTTTTCCAAAGAAGTTTTTCCTTCTTTAGTAGATAAGAATAATCAAAGAAATAGAAAATATGGTAAAAATAATGAAGGATATGTCGATTATGAGCATTTTTCTGGAAATTTTTGTGTATTTTGCAATGATAATTTGTTAAAAGATGGAGATCCAGTGAAATTATATGTGGCTTGGGAACCAGAATATGTTGATAATTATGTTAATTCAATTATTGATTTTATGGTGAAAAATAATATGTCTTATTATCTTAAAGTTGCTAAGATAGTTAGAAATGATATGGTTACTATAAGAATTGGAGATATAACAGATGCATATAAAGTGATTGATTTTATAAATAATAATTTACAGCGTGGACATATAAAGACAAATCCTTTTTGTATGACTAAAGGGATAGTTGGGTTGGCGGTTGATAATTATAATTCTTATAATGCAAGAGTAGAAAAATTAATAGGTAGCTATTATGAATATAAAATTTCCTTGGGAGAAACAGATGTTGGGTATGATGACTTTGTTGAATTCGTTTCACATTTTCATTATACTAAAAATAACGAATCTGACGAAAATGTTAAAGATAATCCAGTCTTTTTAAATGAAATTAAGAATCTTATTTATAAGGCATTGACAACAAATGATATAAAAGAATTCGAGAATCATTATTATAATGTTTTTAAAAATAGAAAAAAGAAAAGACAGAATTATAATGTTTTTGGTAATATGAAAAATCAGAGCCAAGAAGCAAGGGTTGATACTAATGCAGATAATCTTTCAATAGAAACACTTGTTTTGTTTGTAAAAACAACTATAGAAAAGCATGGAAGAGATTTTGCAGTGTATGGTTTAGCTGATTATTTGAATTGTGGAATGACACGTGGTTTATCAAGAATTACCGATAGTAATGGAGTAAAAAGCAGAGATTTGCTTAATAATATTGATAGAAATCAAATAGTTAATGCCTTAAAGAATAAATATGGAACTAATGATGTGTATCGGTTAGCGATAAATATGGTAGATGAAATTATTAATCAGAACATAAAAAGTTCTAGTGATAAGAAAGATAATAAACTATCTGTTTTCTCAACAGTTGCAAAGGATACTTATCAAAAGTATGGATATGAACATACAATTATAGCAATATCTAATTTTTTGAATAATGGCTATATTGATAATTTTACGAGAAAATCAGCTGATGGTAAGATAAGTAGAGATTTATTAAAAGAAGTAGACTATAATAATATTAAAAGAAGTTTAATGGAAATGCATTTAACGAATAATCTAATAAACTTGGCAAAATACTTTATGGATAATTATGTAGTAGAAGGTGTGAAGCCAAAAACTAAATAGATGAATGATGATGTATAATAAAATTAAAAAATATTTCAAGAAAAATTGTGTCACTCGTATTAATAATGCAGTGACTTTTTTTCTTTGTAAGGGAACCAAGTACCTGCAAATGGTGCTTTAGAATATAGAAAGATTTTATAAAGTGATAGATTATTGTCTGATAGTATTAATTTTGAATAGGTATTAGAAAATAAAAATAAGAAAGTTAAGAGGTTATCTTAATTGGCGAATAATCGTCAAAAAATGTAAAATATATAGATATTTATTGATAAAATTAAAAGATTTTGATATGATAAAAAGTGCATAGGAAAGGAATGATGCAGATGAAGTATGTATATGCATTTAAAGAAGGAAATGCAAGTATGAGAAATTTACTTGGTGGTAAAGGAGCTAATTTAGCAGAAATGACTGTTTTAGGTTTACCAATACCTCAAGGATTTACAGTGACTACTGAAGCATGTACAGAATATTACAATCAAGGAAAGAAAATATCTTCTGAGATTGAAAAGCAAATATTTGATGCTTTAGAAGAGTTAGAAAAAGTACAAGGAAAGAAATTTGGAGATGTAAATGATCCGTTACTTGTATCAGTTAGAAGTGGTGCTAGAGCAAGTATGCCTGGTATGATGGATACAATCCTAAATCTAGGATTAAATGATGAATCTGTAGAAGGATTTGCTAAAAAGACAGGTAATCCAAGATTTGCTTATGATAGTTATCGTAGATTTATTCAAATGTATAGTGATGTAGTAATGGAGGTTAATAAATCTTTCTTTGAAAAAATTATCGATGAAGTTAAGGAAGACAGAGGAGTTAAATTTGATACAGAACTTACAGTAGATGATCTTAAAGAATTAGTTAAGAGATTTAAAAAAGTATATA
>CAMGAM010000049.1 GCA_946007485.1 uncultured Mycoplasmatota bacterium | reverse complement strand
ACAGGAGATGATAATTTTGAGTAAGAACAATATTATTGAAGCCCAAGGAAAAGTTATCGACTTAGTAAAAGGTGGTTTCTTTAAAGTTGAACTTGAAGGCGGACATATAGTAGAAGCCCATGTTTCTGGTAAAATGCGCGTAAACAATATACGTATTCTACCAGGTGATACTGTTGTTGTAGAATTATCACCATATGACCTAACACATGGGCGCATCGTATATAATAAAAAATAATTATATACAAAATAACAAATATACCATCTACTAATTATCGTAGATGTATCAATAACTATTAATAAATAGCATTGATAAATTAAGAAATAGGAGGAAATATAATGAAAGTTAGAGCTTCAGTTAAACCTATATGTGAAAAATGCAAAGTAATTAAACGTAAAGGAAAAGTAATGGTAATTTGTGAAAATCCAAAACACAAACAAAAACAAGGTTAAAAATAGGGAGGAACAAAAATGGCAAGAATTAAAGGTATAGATATACCAAATGATAAAAGAATTGAAATTTCTTTAACTTATATTTATGGTATTGGTAGAAAATTATCAAAACAAATCTTAACTGCTGCAAATGTTGATTTAGATAAAAAGGCAAAAGACTTAACCGAAGAAGAATTAGCAAGCATCAGAAAAGAAATTGATAAACATACCGTTGAAGGCGACTTAAGAAGAGAAGTTAACATGAATATTAAAACTAAGATGGAAATTAATTCTTATCAAGGAACTAGACACAAAAAAAGTTTACCTGTAAGAGGACAAAGAACAAATAGAAATGCAAGAACTCGTAAAGGTAGAGGAAAAGTTGTCGCTAACAAGAAAAAAGCTTAAATCTTAAATTATTAAAAGGAGGATATTTATATGGGAAAAACATATAACGCTAGAAAACGTAAAGTTAAGAAAAATGTTCCACATGGATGCGTACATATTCATACAACATTCAATAATACAGTTATCACAATTACTGATACTTTAGGTAATACAATAAGTTGGGCTTCTGCTGGAACTATGGGAATAAAAGGTAGTAAAAAATCTACACCATTTGCTGCAGGAATGGCTGCTGAAAAAGCTGGAAAAGCTGCCGTTGATGCAGGTATGAAAACCGTAGATGTATTTGTAAAAGGATTAGGTGCTGGAAGAGAATCAGCCGTAAGATCATTAGCAACAGCCGGATTAGAAGTTAAATCAATTACCGATGTAACACCAATTCCACATAACGGATGCCGTCCACCAAAAAAACGTCGTGGATAAAAGAAAGGGAGTGTGTTAAATGTTAAAATTTGAAAAACCAGAATATAAAGTAAAAGAATATGTAAGAGATAATTTTTATGGAAAATTTGAAATTGAACCATTAGAAAGAGGATTTGGAACTACACTTGGAAATGCTCTAAGAAGAGTAATGTTATCAAGTTTACCAGGAGATGCCATCACTAGTATCAAGATTGATGGTGTTGCTCATGAATTCCAAAAAATTGATGGAGTAATTGAAGATGTCACAGCAATCGTTTTAAATATCAAAAGCCTTGTTCTAAAAAATCATTCAGATGATTACAGCAAAATACTAAGACTTAGCAAAAATGTTGCTGGCCCTGTAACCGCTGCTGATATTGAAAAAGATGCTGATATCGAAATTTTTAACCCAGATCTAGTAATTTGTAATCTTGCTGAAGGTGGTAGTATCAATATCGAAATGACTATCTCATCAGGTAGAGGTTATGTTAGAGCTGAAGAAAATAAAAAATTATTTGAAAAAAATAAGATGAATGTTATCGCTATCGATAGTTCATATGCTCCAATTGAAAGAATTAACTACGAAGTAGAACCAGCTAGAGTAGGACAAAACGATCATTATGATAAATTAATTCTTGAAGTATGGACAAATGGTTCTATTACACCAGAACAAGCAATTGCCCTTGGTAGTAGAATTCTTATTGAACACTTTGAAATCTTAGCAGATTTAAATGAAATTGCTGATGAAACTGGCCTAATGATTGCTAAAGTTGAAGATCCTAATGTTAAAATATTAGAAACTTCAATTGATGATTTAGACTTATCAGTAAGAGCATATAACTGCTTAAAGAGAGCTGGAATTTTAACACTTAAGAATTTAGTTGATAAAAGTGAAAATGAAATGATGAAGATAAGAAACTTAGGAAAGAAGTCTTTGAAAGAAGTTATGGATAAAGTAAAAGATATGGGACTTAGTTTCAGATCTGAAGACTAAAGAAGGAGGAACATATAATGGCATACAGAAAATTAGGAAGAGATAATAAACATAGAAGAAGTATGTTAGCAACATTAACAAAGCAACTAATTGAAAATGAAAGAATTATTACTACTGAAACTAGAGCCAAAGAAGTAAGAAAATGCTTTGATAAAATGGTAACATATGGAAAAAACGGTTCACTTGTATCTCGTAGATTAGCCCTAGCTTTCTTACATAATGATGAAGCATGTGTTTCAAAAGTATTCAATGAACTTGCTCCTCGTTATAAAGAAAGAAATGGTGGATACACTAGAATTGTTAAATATAAAGAAAGAAAAGGAGATAACGCCCTAACAGTTATCTTAGAATTAGTTTAATAACTTGAGACAATAATCATTTAAGGTTATTGTCTTTTTATATAAATAACAAAAAAATTATCTTACCATTATAAAATTAACCATCAAAAAAATATTAACTATAACATAACATCAAGATAATCCATATATTAAACAAACAATGTCAAATAAATGTAAAAATAAATAAACTTTAAACAAATTACAAATCTTTTAAAACTATTAATGTATAATTAAGAAAAGAAATAATGTAAAAATCCATATCTACATACTACAATCAAAATAAATAATAAAGAAAGTAAGTGATATGATGGAAATTCAAAATAATGTCTCTATAAGACTACTAAAAGACAATCCAACTGATTATCAATATCTATATTCTTGGTGTCAAAACAAAAAAGTATATACTTATTTTGAACAACGCATACTATCATATGAAGAAATTGTAAGTAAATATCGACCTAGAACAAAAATTACCAGTATAACTCCAGTGTATATAATTGAATACCAAAATAAACCAGTTGGCATCATTCAATATACTAAATTAAATAAGGAAACAAAAGAGAAGTACTGTGTCAAAAAAGATGGCTATGAACTAGATATCTTCATTGGTGAATCTAAATATCATTATCTAGGAATTGGTTCATCAGCCATAAAACTTTTAATAAAAAAATTAAAACAAGATAATAATATTTTTATCATGATTCCAGAAACAAGAAATCTACCAGCCATAAAATGCTATCAAAAAGTAGGATTTACCATTCACAAAACTTATCATGAATATGATACACTAGGTCAAAATATTCAGAAAAAAGCAATTATGATCCTAGATAATCCAACCAATTATAAATAAAAAGGAGAATATATGAAAAATATAAAAAATGAAACTATTCAAAAAATAACCATCATCATCTGTTTTATCATTATTATTATCTTAATCATATCTATTATATCAGTAGTTAAGATGAAAAAAGAATTAACAAAAACATCTTCTGGAAATGAAATTCTAAAAAATGAATCAGAAAATCTTAATAATCATAATTATGAGTGCCAGTTTACTAAGACATATCACATCGTCAACAAACTAGATAATTATATTGCTGAAGTGCCAGAATTATCTTATATTGTCGTCGATATGTTTCAATCACATAACGCTAGCACTCATATTATCCCAACTAGACTAAAAGATACTTTAGAAGTAGATAAATACTATGAATTTACCTATACCATACAAGGAACTGGTAATATTAAAGATATGTCTGACATCTATACCGAAATATCTAGTACAGAATTATATAATGCTTCCTCTGATGAAACAAAAAATACTATTTATAAAGATAAATCATTATTTGTAAATTTAACTATTAAAGAAACTGATAAACAAGGAATGGAACAAATCCAAGAAGATATCTGTCAGTAATCACACAAGATGAATTATTTTTCATCTTTTTTTGGGTATCTATTTATAAAAAAAACTATAAATGATATAATATATTTAAGGTGATAACATGGATGTAAAACAAAGAATCGATTATCTTGTAGACATTATTAATGAAGCTAACTATAATTATCATGTCCTAGATAATCCAACAATAACCGACCAAGAATATGATAAATATTTAAGAGAATTATATACCCTCGAAGAAAAATATCCAGATTTAGTAAGAGAAGATTCTCCAACTCAAAAAATCGGTGGTGAAGTTATCGATGATTTCAAAAAAATAACTCACGATAAACCAATGATGAGTCTATCAAATGTTTTTAACGAAGAAGAAGTAAGACTATTTGATGAAAGAATAAAAAAAGAAGGTATTATTCCTGAATATGTCTGCGAACTTAAAATCGATGGACTTAGTGTTTCTTTAAAATATAAAAATGGAAAATTTGTCTCCGCTGCTACTAGAGGCGATGGAATAACCGGCGAGGATATTACTCATAATGCCAAAACAATAAAAACTATTCCTTTAAAACTAAAAGAAAATATTGATATTGAAGTTCGTGGTGAAATTTATATGAGTAAAAAGACTCTTGATGAGTTAAATAAAGAAAGAGCCAAAAATAACGAACCACTTCTTAAAAATGCTAGAAATGCCGCCGCTGGATCAATAAGACAACTAGATAGTAAAATTGCCGCTAAAAGAAAACTTGATACCTTCATCTATCATCTTCCTAACCCTGAAGATTTTGGAATTAAAACTCACTATGAAGCTCTAGAATTTATGAAAAATTTAGGATTTAAAACTAATCCAAATAACAAAATTGTAGGTAGTATTGATGAAGTAATTGATTTTATCAAAGAAAAAACAAAAATTAGAGATACACTTCCATATGATATTGATGGTATTGTTATTAAAGTAAATAATATTAAAGAACAACTCGATTTAGGATTTACAGCAAGATACCCTAAGTGGGCTACCGCTTATAAATTTCCTGCAGAACTAGTGTATACCAAATTAAAAGATATCATCTTTACCGTAGGTAGAACTGGTCAAGTAACTCCCAATGCTATCTTAGAACCTGTTATTGTTATGGGAAGTTTAATTTCCAAAACCACGCTTCATAATGAAGATTACGTTAAAGACAAGGAAATTATGATTGGCGATACTGTTGCCATTAAAAAAGCTGGCGATGTTATTCCTGAAGTAGTAAGCGTCCTAAAAGAAAGAAGAAATGGTACTGAAATACCTTTTGAAATGGCTAAGACCTGTCCTATCTGTGGTAGTGCTCTCATTAGAAAAGAAACTGAATCAGCATATTATTGTCATAATCCAAAATGTGATGCCAAGCATATTGAAGGACTAATCCACTATGCCGGAAGAAATGCTATGAATATTGAAGGCTTTGGTGATAGCATTACTGAAGATTTCTATAATATGGGATACCTAAAAAGAGTTTATGACTATTATACCCTTTATAAATATAAAGATGAATTAATGAGTTTAGAAGGTTTTGGTGAAAAAAGTATTATAAAACTATTATCAAGTATTGAAAAATCAAAAGAAAATTCTCTAGAACGACTTTTATTTGCTCTAGGTATAAGACATGTTGGAGCTAAAACGGCCAAAATATTAGCCAAACATTATCAAGATATTGATTCATTAATGACTGCAACCTATGATGAACTATCAAAAATTAATGATATTGGTGATATTATTGCCAAAAGTGTCGTTAACTACTTTAAAGATGAACAAAATCTAGAAATTATTAAGAAATTAAAAGAATATCATGTCAATATGAAATATTTATTAGACGATTCCAAAGAAACAGCTGATTTTTCTGGAAAAACCTTTGTCCTAACTGGTAGTTTATCACAAATTACTAGAGAAGAAGCCACCACATTAATTGAAAACTTTGGCGGTAAAGTATCTGGAAGTGTTAGTTCAAAAACTAATGTTGTCATTGTTGGAGAAGCTCCAGGAAGTAAATATGATAAAGCTCTTTCTCTAGGAATAACCATATGGCAAGAAGAAGAATTCTTAGAAAAAATTAAAGAAAATAGTTAAAGAAGGTAATAACATGAAAGAAAAATATTTTAAATATGCGAATCTTTTATTAAAGAAAGGATTATGCATAAAAAAAGATCAACCACTCATCATAAATGCTCCAATTCAAGCTATTGATTTCATCAGAGTTTTAACTGAAGTTGCATTTTCCCTTGGAGTAAGAGATATTTACTACGACTGGTCCGATGATGAGTTAAAGCATACTACTTTAAAATATTCTAATGAAGAACAAATAAAAAAATCACCATTTTGGAACAAAACTATTCATGATGAATATGCCAAAAAAAATGCCGCTTTTCTCTTTCTCGTATCATCAAACGATAACATTATGGAAGATATCCCTGCTGACAAATTAAAAGTAGCTTCCAGTCATTCAATCAAAACTAGAACACTTTATCGTAAACTGCAAGAAAATAACCAAATTGATTGGTGTATTGCTGCCGTATCCACTGAAGAGTGGGGGAAAATGATTTATAAAGAAGAGCCCAATCCCCAAGAAAAACTATGGGAAACAATCTTTGACATCTGCCTAATTAATGATAAAGATCCATGCCTATCATGGGATAAACATATGAAGGAAAATAAATTACTATGTCAAAAATTAACTAATCTATCTATTAAATCATTACATTATCAAAATAGTTTAGGTACTAATCTTCAAATTGAATTATCAAAAAACGCCCTTTGGTGTGGTGGTTCTAGTCTTATAAATGGTGAAGAACCAATTGTTAATATTCCTACCGAAGAAGTTTTTACTACACCTAATAAATATAAAACTAATGGCACAGTATATTGCTCTAAACCATTAATTCATTCAGGTATAACTATAAAAGATATCGTTTTAGAATTTAAAGATGGTAAAGTTATAGGTTATGATGCCTCTAGTGGCAAATCTGAACTAAAAAATATTTTAGAATTTGATGAAGAATCATCTATGCTTGGTGAAGTCGCTTTAGTAGACTATAAATCTAAAATTTCTGCTTCAAATATTCTTTTCTATGAAACCCTCTATGATGAAAATGCATCTTGCCATATTGCTCTAGGTCAAGGATTTAAAGAATGTCTAAATGATTCAGAAAGATTAACCGATGATGATTTAGAAAAAATTGGTTATAATAAATCAAAAAATCATATTGATATTATGATTGGAACTAAAGATCTAACAATTACTGCTACCACTTATGATGATAAATTAATTACAATCTTTAAAAATGGAAGTTTTAACATTTAAAACTTCTTTTTACATAAAATAAAATTTCTTGCTAATAATATTATTGGTGATCTTATGAATGAAAATAATGAATTATTATTGTATATTTACAAAAATGCTGATATGGGTGTCAAATCTACAACTAAATTAATTAAATTATTAAATAATAGCGACAATAAAATTAAAAATATTGTTGAAGGACAGTTAAAAGGTTATGAAAACTTTTTAAAGAAAAGTAAAACTTTATTAAAAAAGAATAAAATAGAAGCAAAAGGTAATAATTTACTTACCGAAATTACCGCTTCAATTACTATGAATATGGAAT
>CAMGAM010000048.1 GCA_946007485.1 uncultured Mycoplasmatota bacterium | reverse complement strand
ATATAATTTATTTTTAGATTTATTCATATTATTTAGTATGAAAAATAATTTATTTAATATATTTACTATTATTTTATGTATTTTTGTTTTAGTAGAATTACTAGTTAGAAAGAGTTTAATCTACTTGTCTATTCTTTATGCAATTAATATGTGGGTCAATAATTTAATACCAGCATTATTTCCTTTTTTTATTATATCAGATATTTTAATAAATTATAACATAACAAAGTTTATTCCGAGAATTATTAGAAAATTTTGTAAATCAATATGGGGAATTACTGATAATATGTTTACTATTTTAATTCTTAGTATGATTTCTGGTTTTCCATCAAATGCAAGAAATACAAGAACTTTATATGATAAGGGATTAATTACTTTAGATGAAGCTAATCATATTTTGATATTTTCTCATTTTTCTAATCCTGTATTTATCCTTACAACAGTTGGAACTTTTTTTCTAGGAAATGAAAAAGTGGGAACGATTATTTTAATTTCGCATTATCTTAGTAATTTTATTTTAGGATTTATGTTTAGAAAAAAGTTTTATCATATAGATAAGGATAATATGGATGATATTAAATCAAATAATTTTGGAACAGTTTTTATTAATGCTATTAAGAGAGCAATTGATACGACAATTTTAATTTGTGGAATTGTAGTTATCTTTTTAATGCTTGCTTCAATTGTTATAAATCTTTTTAATTTTAATATTTATAATTCGATGATTATTAAGGGATTATTTGAAATAACGATAGGAATCGAAGCTCTTAGTAAGTTAGGTCTTAGTATTACTTATAAGGTAATAATTGCTAGTTGTTTTTTAGCGTTTGGGGGGCTTTCAGTTCATATGCAAGTAATAAGTCAAATAACAGATACGGATATTAAGTATAGTTATTTTTTGATAGGTAGATTGTGGCAGACAATTATAACGGGAGTAATTACTTATTTTTTGTGTATGATAATGATATAATTTCAATTGAAAAAGCCTAATAATAGGCCTTTTATTTATATTTAATTAGTTTCAATTAAACCATAGTTGCCATCTTTTCTTCTGTATAGAACACATATATTATTAGTATGCATATCTTTGTATACGAAGAATTCGTGTCCTAAAAGATTCATTTCTAGAATAGCTTCTTCTTCATCCATTGGTTTCATTTCAATATTTTTTCTTTTAACAATTTGTTCATCTTCGTTTGTTTCTTCTTCTGTAGTTATTTCATAATCAAAGTTAAAATCTTTGTATTTATTATCAATATTTTGTTTATTTAATCTAGTTTTATTCTTTCTAATTTGTCTTTCTAGTTTATCAGTTACTAAGTCAATGGCTGCATATAAATCTTTATCCTCTTCTTCACTTCTTAAAATAAATTTGTCAGTAGGAATAGTTACCTCAATTATTTGGCTATTTCCTCTAACTTTAAGTAAGACATTAGCAAGTATATCATCTTCTTTAAAGTACTTGTTAAGTCTATCTAATTTAGATTCAACATAGTTGTTAATCGCATCGGTTACAACAAGTTTATCACCACGTATATTGTATTTCATTATATCAAATCCTTTCTAATTTAATTATAGCATAATCTTATATTTTTTTTAAGTGTTTTACGGAAGATTACATTATTTTCCATAATTTGTTAATTGAGTAGTGAAAATACGTAAAAAGTTGATATTTTTCTTGACAGCGAATATCATTAAGTATATAATATTAATGACTTTGGCAGCAATACCAGTATATTTATAATGTGTTATGTATTAGTAACTTATAGGCTGCATAAGGGAACATCAATTAAAACACCCTATAGATATGAGGTATCTCCAAAAGAAAAAGGAGGAAATAAAAATGGCAAGATATACAGGCCCAAACAATAAGCAAGCAAGAAGAGTTGGATTTTCAATACTTGAGAATGGTAAAGATTTAAAAAGACCTTATGGTCCAGGACAACATGGAAAGGATAGAAAGAGAAAACCTTCTAACTATGCAGTTCAATTAAATGAAAAGCAAAAAGTTAGATTTATGTATGGTATTTCTGAAAAACAATTTGAAAGATTAGTTAACGAATCTGCAAAAATGAAAGGTGTTCATGGTGAAAACTTATTAATTTTACTAGAAAGCAGACTAGATAATATTGTTTACAGAATTGGTTTTGCAAATACTAGAAGAGGATCAAGACAACTAGTAAATCATGGACATATTACTGTTAATGGTAAGAAAGTTGATATTCCTTCATACAGAGTTAAACCTGGTGATGTTGTAGCTATTCGTGAGAATTCAAAAGATCATAAAGGTATTGAAATTGCTTTAGCTAATGTTAAATCTAGAGTTGATTATATTAGTTATGATGATAAGAAAAAACAAGCTACTTATGTTAGATATCCACAAAGAAGTGAACTTAATGCAGAAATTAATGAAGCTTTAATCGTTGAATTCTATAGTAGAGTTTAGTTAGTTATTTAGAAGATAGAATATTTTGTTCTATCTTTTTTAATTGTTTATTGATGATATTATAATATATAAATTATAATTTTATTTTTAGTTATCATGACATAGAAAAACTAAGCAGGTTGCTTAGCTAATTCTAATCTCAATTTATCAGCGACGGTTACTATGAATTCACTATTAGTTGGTTTGGCTTTGTCAATATCAACACTATGACCAAATATTTCTTCCATATAGTCCCAATTACCACGATTCCAACTTACTTCAATAGCATGTCTTATGGCTCTTTCTACTCTTGAAACTGTCGTATCAAATTTTGAAGCTAGTTCAGGATATAATTCTTTAGTAATGCCTCCGATTAATCCAGGGTCATTATAAATCATAGTTACTCCTTCACGAATATATTGATAACCTTTTATATGTGAAGGCATTCCTAGTTCATGAAGCATTTTAGTTATTGATATTTGAAGATTACTGTGATATAGATTAATTGTTTTTCCTTGAACACTATTAAATACCTCGATTATTCTATTCTCTAAATCAACTAAATCGAATGGTTTTAAGACATAATAACTTACACCATATTCAGATACTTTTCTAATAACATTAGGTTCATTATATGAAGTTTCTACGATAATATTTTTCTCAATTTTTCTTTTATTTAATTCTTCCAAGATATAAAGGCCATCTTTTTTAGGCATAACTAAATCAAGTAAAATAACATCATACTCAGAAGCTTTATTGATAATCGTATCTAATCCTTCTTCTCCATCTTTACAACATAGACTTACTTCAATTTTTTTATGATCTGTAAAATACTCTTTTACCATTTCGGTTAAAGCAATATTATCATCAATCATCAAAACTCTTATTTTTTCCATTTTATTTACCTTCTTTCTTTATGTTTTCATTATAGTACTATGTCTGTGTCGAATGTTGTCGATTTAAAGAAAATGAGAAGTATTTTTTTACTTCTCATTAATATTTAATAATATTTGTTCAATTTGATTTATATCACTAGATTTACTTCCTATCATTATTCCTTTTATTTTATTCATATGATAGACAGTATTTATATTTTTTACATTTATGCCACCACCATATAATATTTGGGGATTAATAATGTTTTTTGATTCGAGATGTTGATATATTTTATCAATATTATTCTCAATATCTTGATAATCAAGATCATTACTAGCAATATTATATAGAGGTTCATATGCATAAATTATTCTTTGATCATAAATGTTAATATTATCTAGAACATTAGTAATATCTTCTTCTTTAGTTTTATTACCAAAGCATAATATAGGAATAATATCATTTTCTAAGCATGATTTTAATTTGGCTCTTATTTTATTTGAATCATCATTTTTTTCACTATGTCCAATTAATGAATATTTTATTCCTAATGACTTTACTTGACTCCAAGATACTTTACCAGTATGATTTCCTTCTTCGAGATAACAAATATCTTGACTAGAAACTTGATGATGGCATTTATTCAGAAATTCTAATAGGTAGATATTTGATGGTGCAATTATTAAATTTTTATTGATTTTATTTATTCTTTCAATATATTCATCTATTTGATTATAATAGAGATTCATTTTATGATTTAAGACTATTATTTTCAAAATTATCCTTCTCTCTCACTAATGGAAGTAATTCCTGGTAATTCTTTACCGCTTAGGTATTCGAGTGTAGCTCCACCACCTGTTGAGATGTGATAGAAACAGTCATGATAACCTAATAAATTAGCTGATGCAGCTGAATCTCCACCACCGATTAGGGCTTTAATATGATGATTTTTAATAGTTTCATAGATAGCAACTGTACCTTTTTTGAAAGATGGATCTTCATAAATGCCCATTGGTCCATTTATGATTACTCTTTTGGCTTTTGATAAAATATTTTCGAATAATTCGATTGTTTTAGGACCAATATCATATCCGATATCTTCATCAGTTAGTGAATCAATATCTTTAATTTCTTTATTTTGAGTAATAATATCTAGAGGAAGAATGATTTTATCTTGATATTTTGATAAGATTTTTTGACAGTACTCTAGATTATCATTGTCTACAATAGATAATCCGACATTAATACCTTTTGCTTTCAAGAAAGTAAAGCACATACCTCCTCCTAGTAATAGTTGATCACATTTATTTACAAGATTATCAATTACTAGCGTTTTATCACTTATCTTTTTACCACCCATAATAGCAATATATGGATGAGTATCTTCATTAAGGATACTATCAATGGCAGTTATCTCTTTTTCAACAAGAAATCCTATGGCACTAGGTAGATAAGTAGCAATGCCTACATTAGATGCATGAGCTCTATGACAAGTACCATAGGCATCATTAATAAATATATCTCCTAGACTAGCCCAATATTTAGCAAGATTTTGATTACAACTACTTTCTAATTTATCAGGATAATCTTCATATCTAGTATTTTCAATTAATAATACTTCACCATTTTGTAATTTAGACACTTTGTCTTCAAGTTCTTCTCCCCTAGTTTCCTTAGAAAAATAAACATTAGTATCTAATAATTCTTTTAATTTTAAATAGACAGGATATAAGGTATTATGTTTTTTATCTTCTGCTGTTTTTATTTTTCCTAAATGTGAAAGAATAATTATTTTAGCTTGATTATCAATTAAATAATTAATAGTTTGTAGACTTTCTAATATTCTAGTATCATCAGTAATATTAGAATTATCATCCATTGGAACATTAAGATCACATCTAACAAGTACTTTTTTATCTCGATAAGTATAATCTTTTATAGTTTTTTTCATATCATCACCTAGTTTAATTATATAATAAAAATAAAATAAGTGCAATATTTGTACTGCACTTAATATATTCATAATAAACAAAAATCAACCGTTCTGATAAAACGAATTGATCCGAGTTTGTGAATAACTTGACCGTTATAATTAATAATTGATAAAACTATTATTTAAATATAATTAACGATTAAACAAATCTCTAGATTTTTTAAAATCCAATAAATAATTATTTTAATAATAAGATTTTACAATATGATAATTATAACTCTTCCTAAATATTATCAGTATTTAGTTAAGTTTCTTATCTTTTGAGTTTTCTTTCTCAATAACAATTGTATATACTTAGCGCAGATAAGACTTCTACATTTTAGAAGAATTCATGCTATACATATTCAACTATTAATATACTATAATATAACTTATACAATAAAGATTTAAAAAATCAATACCATAGTAAGTTATAACTATTGCTGTCAATAGACAACCATATATTAGTATGTTGACTTCTTGTATCTTACTAAGCAATTATATTTTATTATATATTTTGACATTTGTCAACACTTTTTGATAATTTTTTTTATTTTTTTAACATTTTTTTATTTTGTATTTATTGGGCGAAAATTCCAAAGATTTCATCTGGGAAAAAGACGCATGCAACAATTATTGCTATGGTTATAATACTGCAAATAACTAAAGTAATAACTCCAGTATTATTATTTTCTTTGCTTGCTTTTTTTTCTTTATTTTTCATTATTAACCACCTTTCTTTATTCTTCTATATTTTGATTTAATCCTTCGATGATTGTGATATCGACATTAAATTTTTTTAGGGAATTATTAAAGCGTTTCATTAAAGGTGTATAATCAATTGATATTTTGTTATTGTTTATCAAAATGACAAAATAGTCTTCACTACTCTCCCCTAAAATAATATCTTTTAAGTAAACTAAGTATTGATTATTATTATTTTGTGATTTTTCAAGATATTTATTTATGGATGATAGGTTAAGGTAATTTTCATTAATTACATCATAAATATTATCTTTGGTTGTTAAAATATAGGTATCATCTTCTAGTTGGTAGTAATTATTATCTTTATATAAATAATTACTTGTGATATTATTATGTTCTTTAATTATAGTTTCTTGATTATCTTTTTTAATTATTGTATATTGATATTCTGAATCATCTATATTGATAGTTGCTACATAGTGATAATTGTCATTGATATCAATAATATTTTTTGATGAAGATTCTTCATTACTGATTTCATCTATGGTGTCTTGATCTAAGTTGTCAATGCTACTATTATCAAGTGAAATTGCATATATGGCAACGATAACAATAAAAACTGTATATAATAATAATTTAATTTTGATTTGAAATCGCTTATCGCTTTGCCATTTTTCCATAAATTCTTTCATTATTTTAATACCTTTCCAACATATTCTTTAGGATTAATGCCATTAATAAAATCTTTTACTAGACATCTTTTTTTACCTTCTAATTTAATATCTGTTAACTTGATAAGATAATCTTTAGTATTAACATAGATTCCAGTTTTGTCGATGTTGCTTATTGTTCCTGGTATGTTATCGCTTTTTATAGATGTTATTTCGCTGTGGTATACTTTTAATCTTTTATCATCTAGAAAGCAATATGCTCCGGGAATAGAGCTTAGGCCACGAATCAAGTTATGGACACTTTCTACATCGTTTTGAAAATCAATTTTTTCTTCTTCTTTTTTGATATTGTAACCAAAAGTGACAAGAGTTGGATCTTGTTTGATCCTTTGATTGGTACCATCAATGATACTTGGTAAAGTTTCGATTAAAAGATTGGCTCCTAGATGAGATAATTTTTCGTAGATAGTATCTAAAGTATCTTCTTTATCAATTGGGATGGATTTCTGACTAATAATATCTCCCGAGTCCATTAACTTATCCATATACATAATAGTTATACCAGTAGTTTTATCACCATTAATGATAGCATGATGAATAGGAGCTCCTCCTCTTAATTTAGGAAGAAGTGATCCATGAACATTGATACATCCATATTTAGGATAATTTAGTAATTCTTCAGGAATAATTTGACCATAAGCACAGGTAATAATAATATCCGGTTGCAAATCGATAATTTTTTGATATTCATCTTTGATTTTATTGGGTTGATAGATTTCAATATGATTCTCTAGAGCTAACTTTTTAGTAGGGGTTTCTAGATAATTTCCTTTTCTATCTTTTTCTCTATCTGGTTGAGATACGACCATAATGACATTGCAATTTTCGATTAATTCTTTTAGAACAGGAACAGAAAAAGTAGGAGTTCCCATGAAAACTACTTTTAAATTTTTCATTTTACACCTACCTTTTATTTGGAATTAATTTTTCTTTGCCACCCATGTATGGCCTTAATACTTCAGGAATATTAACACTACCATCTTCGTTATAGTTATTTTCAATGAAAGCTATTAACATTCTTGGAGAGGCAACAACAGTATTGTTAAGGGTATGAACAAACTCTTTATCACCATTTTCATTTTTATATCTTATAGCTAATCTTCTTGCTTGAGCATCAGTT
>CAMGAM010000047.1 GCA_946007485.1 uncultured Mycoplasmatota bacterium | reverse complement strand
TAGTTGCAAAATATTTAGGACATACAAAAATCGAGGAAACACTAAATACATATTCTCATATGTTTAGTACTGCCCTCGACTCTGTTGTTTCTGTTATAGATAGCTTAGAAGATAACTAAGCTATTTTTCTTTTATCATTTTGTTAACTAATAATCCCACATTAGTTCCTAAATCATTTTTAATCTTTGTAATATCTTCTGCTAAACCTTTTTCTCTTCTGATTGCATTTTTTATTCCAGGTTCAAACTCTTTAAATTTCAATGAGTTTTTTCTATAGCCACATGCATCATGCAATCTCTTTTCAATATATCTTCTTCCAGAGTTATTCATTTTTCTATTTATTATCAAATCTTCTTTGTTTTCAGAATCAAATTCATCAAAATGCATATATAACCATAATTCAAAGCTTGGATTACTAACATACAAATTAACATTATTCTTCTTACAGAATTCAACTACTTTATCATATTGTTCTTCTGTAAAACTATCTTTATCTCTATCGACTACCATATTAAGTGAATCAACATCAGACGAATAAGTAACATCCTGTGCCTCAAAATACTTTTCAAAGTTTTTAGCCATATCTTCGTATACCTCATTTTTAAATAGATACATAAATACTGAATCTAAATCTTTATACGGTATTCTATAATTATCACCTTTATACATTCCATCTAATTTTGTAAAAGCACTATCTAAATCAATTTTACCAGGATTTTCATGATCCCAATTTGATAATTTGTTTTTCAATTCTCCTACTGTTACTTCATTAGCAGAATTATCAATAAATGTTTGTAGTAATTTAATGACATGTGTTGGATTACTGTGTCCTTGATTTGCATAATCTCTCAAAATATTAATAACAGTTACATTTTCTTTTATTAATGATTCATTCAGTTTTTCAAAATATTTTGGTTCCGTTGCAGAACCTTCGGAAGCTATAAAATACTTTTTTCTATAATCACTAATTTCAGATTCTCTTTCTGTAGCAAATGGTTCTTTAATTCTCATAATTAGTATCTATGTTGGCTATAGCACCAAATCTACCTTCCAAATATGCTTTATCAATTTTTCTATCAAATCTTGCTACATCTTTGAATTCTTCTAGAGAGAATATTCTTGTGCTTCCTTCTTCTGATTTTTCTGCAAACCATATTTCATCACGTCTAACTAAGTCAAAATCTAAAGTCTTTAATTCATGCGTAGTTATTATCAATTGGTTAGTATTATTTGACTCTAAAAATAATTTTAGTAATCCCTCAACAAGCAATGGATGTAAGCTACTATCTAATTCATCTATTAAATAAACTTTATTATCAGTTAATAGTATATCAAGTAATTCTAATACTCTAATTGTACCGTCTGATTCTTCATATGCTCCAAAAGAATATTCACTATTATTGTGCATAAATTTTAAACTTTTTACTTCAAATTTATTATTTTCATCTTTCTTAACAAGATATAAATCATTTTCAATTCTCAATGTACAACTATTTATTTTTGCCTTTTTAGAAATCATTTCGAAGTCATTAATAAAATTAGCAAAATCAACATCTGACATTCTTGATCTAATGCTATTAATATCATAATCATCAGCTTTAATATTATTAATATTTATATCCATTTTATTTAAATATTTAATTATTTTATCTTTTTTTTCAACATAATCTAATGGTAATAATTTATGTGATGCAGGTCTAATAATTATCATTTCATTCGCTAAAAAATTAAATACATTTATAATATCTTTAAAGAAAATATCATTATTTTTTGACATTATTAATCTTCTTGACATTTCAAGTAAAAATAAATCTGAATTATTATTTTTCATTTCCTTTAAACAAGTATTAAAATATTCATTTTTTTCTTTTATATCTGATCCAATTGTCTTTTTCTTTAAATCTCTTTCAAAAATAATTTTTTCTGTAGGTTTAGTCATATCAATCAACCATTCAGAAACTAACTCATTTCTTGAAAAATTTAACTCAAATCCATATGAATATAATTTTTTGTCTATTTCTATCTCATATTCAAAGTATGAATCTTTATTTGGATCACCATTTTTTCCTCTATAAAATTGATTATTTATTAAAGTTCTTATTCCACCATTAAAAATACCTTTAATAATACTTATAGCAATTATTAAATTAGACTTTCCTGAACCATTAGCTCCAAACAATCCAGAAAATTTTAGAATCTTTTTATTATTTGTTTCAATAATATGATTCTCATTATTTCTAACCTTCCCTGCCAACATTGAAAAATGTTGTAATTCATCAAAAGATCTAAAATTCTTAACTTTAAATCCCATTAGCATATTAACAATCCTCCTATTCTTAATATAATTATATTACAATTTTTCTCATTTGTGAAGGTTATTATACATCTTTTTTATAAAAAATCAATACTTTTATGTGATTTTTTCACATTTAATGCTGTTTTTTTAATTATGTTGTGATATAATTGTTATGAGGAAATAAAAAGAAGTTCTGCAAAACTTCTCCTCAATGTGTAAGATAATACATCTCACAAACTAATTTTGGATTAACATCCTATTATTAGTATATCACACTTTTGTGATCTTAAAACATTTTCTTTTAATAGGATTGTAAATCCGTTTTAAAGAAAGGAAGTGTTATTATGGCAACAGTTAAGGCTATACATCAAACAAGTACAGGCAAAAACGATTTGTTCATTAACACTGGGAATCATCACAAAATGACACTTAATCAATTTGTAAAAAGAATTGAAAGTGGCAGCTCTGTTTATAGTGATAGATATTACATTAAACATGATAGCAGTGGTAAAACTCCAGTATCAAAACCAAATGGCAATAAAAAAGACAATCTCGAATAACTGTGGTTTATTATCTTACACAAGCACTAGCTTTGGCTAGTGTTTTTTAATTATAGATAATTCTTTGTAATCTTCTTCATTACCAACTCTTTTTAAATAATCTATACCGCCATCAACTGCTACTGCTCCACATGAACATCTTTTATAATCATTAGTACTTTTTGATTCTATAATATCTCCACATTTTTTACATTTAATTTTATTACTAATTATTTCTTCTTTCTTTTCCATAAGACATCTCCTCATAATGTATTATACCATGGTCTTATGCCATTTATATCCTACCGTTTGCGGTATAATGCCATTACAACTATACGGATAAAATCTATATTGTCCGTACCACTGTAAAAAAACCATTGATAATTTTTGCCACTTTCGGCACTTTTTCTCAATGAACTATTTTAAAAGTCAATTTTTTTGTACCTAAATTGTACCTAAAATTATTTTAGCAATATCGATGCCTCGCAAACCCTTATAAAATGGGCATAAAAAATGAGAGCACGGTTAAATGCTCTCTTCAGGGGGTTTTGGTTGAACACTCCTACATTTATTCGTAGCGAGTGTAAAAAGGTTGGTCATAATATTTTGTTTATTATGACAATATTATTGTAATATATATTTAAAATAATTGCAATACTTTTTCTAAAATTTGTAAATTTTTCTTCCAATGACTTATAAATTAAAGCCCCTTAACCATCTCTTTAAACTGTATCCCTCTATCCGCAAAGTTCTTAAACATATCAAACGAAGCCGATGCCGGACTAAATAGCACTACCTCCCCAGTCTTTGCTACTTGATAAGCCTTTTCTACTACCTCTGATAAACTATTACATTTAAATATCTCTATTGTTTCATCCTTCTTCTTATCCATAACCGCCTGATAAATCTTTTCCTTCGTATCACCAAATAAAATTAATTTAGAAACTTTGCTTAGAATTGGCTCTGCTAATGGAGAATAATCCAAATTCTTATCATATCCCCCAGCAATAAGAACAATATCTTCATCATATGAATTTAATCCTGCTATTGTTCTTGTAGGACTAGAAGATACTGAATCATTATACCACTTAACACCATTAATCTCTCTTACAAACTCTAATCTATGTTCTACACCATTAAATTTTTCTATTGCTAAAAAAGATTTATCTAAATCAACCATTCCCATAAGTGCACTCATACATGCACAAATATTTTCATGATTATGTATTCCTCTTATATGAAGCTTCTTCGTATCAAATACCAAATCATCCCCATAACATATATAACCATTTTCTACATAAAAAGCATTTGTTTTTTCATATCTACTAAAATATCTAATCTCTCTCTTAGATTTTAATTCTCTAGTAATCTCATTATCATAATTAAGCACCAAAACAGAATCATCACTATTATTAAATATATTACATTTAGCCATCACATACTCTTGAAAATCTTTATGTTTATCTAAATGGTTAGGACTAATATTAGTAATTACTGATATTGAAGGACTAACATCCATTCCCATAAGTTGAAAAGAAGAAAGTTCTAAAACTACAATATCATCTTCATGCATCTCACTTATTTTAGTAAATAAAGGAAATCCTATATTTCCACCAAGAAAAGTTTTATATCCGTTAGCTCTAAGAACTAAATCAATTAGTGTTGTTGTTGTAGTTTTTCCATCAGAACCAGTAACCCCAATTACCTTACAAGGACAATTCTTTATTACTTCTTCTACTTCCGTTGTAATATAAGCTCCTCTCTCTTTTTCTAAAACAAGTTCTCTTCTCGTAGGTAAACATCCTGGAGATCTAAAAATAATATCAAATCCAACTAGTTTATCTAAGCAACCTTCCCCTTCATAAATCGAATATTTATACTTAGATAAATCAATCTCAATTTTCTTATCACTAAAGATTGAAACATCACAACCTAGATCATATAAGTAATCTAATAAAGGAATATTACTAACACCAAGTCCAATAATAGCTATCTTACTTTTCTTTAATCTTTCATTAAAATCTAATATTTTCTTATTCATATATCCTCCATATTTAAAAATATAAATTATCTATTCATCTTTCCTTCATCATAGAACTTACTAACCACATTAATTACTGCTATCTTACCATAATCATATGTTAATGATCCCTGTAAATATGCAATATATGGTTCCCTTAACGGTCCATCACAAGATAGTTCTATTGAAGATCCTTGAGTAAATGATCCAGAAGCCATTATTACTTGACTATCATATCCAGGCATATCAGATGGTGTTGGTTCAACAAAAGAATCTATTGCTGAACTACTTTGAATTGCTTTACAAAAATCAATCAATTTATATTTATTTCTAAATTCAATATTTAAAACAATATCAGCCTTAACTTCATTGTATCTAGGAGATACTTTATATCCTAATTTCTCCATTGCATAACTAAATAAAGTCATAGTCTTAAGGCTACTACTAACTACTGAAGGAGCCATATAAAGTCCAAGTAAAAACATACGATTATTAGTACCTGATGGACCTACTTCTTTAGCCTGACCTGGAACATTTAATCTCTCAGCACATAATTCTATTAAATTTTTCTTACCACATATATAAGCTCCATTCGTCGCCATTCCTGCTCCTAAATTTTTAATTAAACTACCGACTACTAAATCTGCCCCTACTTCCGTAGGTTCTTTATAAGAAACAAATTCACAATAACAATTATCGACCATGATAATTACTTCTTTATCAACTTTTCTAATATCACTAATAATCTTTTCTAATTTTGAAATTCCAATACTCTCTCTTGTCGAATACCCTTTACTTCTTTGAATTGTTATTAACTTAACTCTCTTACTAAGTAAAATTTTATATATTGCTTCTTTATTAAATTCATTATCTACTAAATCTACTTGTTCATACTTAATTCCATAACTAATAAGACTACTATCATTTGGAGTTATTCCAATAACTTTATCCAAAGTATCATATGGTTTACCCGTAATTGATAACATTACATCTCCAGGTCTTAACATTGCACTCATTGCTACTGTCAAAGCATGGGTTCCAGATATTAATTGTCCTCTAACCAAAGCATCTTCACATTTAAATACCCTTTTATATACTTCTTCAACAGTATCTCTTCCATAATCATTATATCCATAACCAGTTGTTCCTTGTAAATGAGCTTCACTTACCTTACTATCGTGAAAAGCCTTAAGCACTTTCATACTATTAAAAAAACTTATCTTATCAATTTCTTCATATTCTTTTTTTAACTTATCTTCACAATCATATACAAATTCTACTATATTCTTTCTATCCATAATTTATCATCCCTTATATCTATTCTAATCATTTTATCTATCTTATCTTTTGAATTGTTATAACTATCTACTATTATCTCATACATACTATCAATAAGTTCTTCCATTGTAATTAATCTACTCTGTCCAATTCTTTCAAGTTCACTTTGAAGATATTCCTTATTCATTAGTCTTGTACTATCACTATCTATCCAATTAGGACAAATACAAATAACTTTATTTTCCGTATACTTATCGATACACTTACTCATCTGAATAATTCCTGCTTTACTAACTGCATAATCTATTCCATATTCAGAATATGTATCAATTCCATCAGTACTAGCCATATTGATAATCATTCCATCATTAACATATCTAGAATATATCTGATTACATAAAAACATTCCTACCAAATTAACTTCTAATACTTCCATAAATTCTTTCTTTGTCTTATTCATTATACTATTATCCATACATATATTAGCTAAATTAATAAGTATAAAATCATTATCAAATACCTTACATCCATATTTAATAACTCTCTCAATATCTTCCTCATATCGTACATCACACTTATATACTTCTACTCCAGGTAAAGAAAAAATATTTCTATTATAAGTACTAATTACCAAATGTCCATTATCCTTAAATTTCTTAGCTAAATTAATTCCAATATCAGAACTACCACCAATTATTAATATTTTCATACCTATCACCATCTTTTCCATTAGTATATATAAATAATCATATAATTTCATTTACTTAATAAAAATATAAAATGTTCTCTGTAAATAATTTTATCATCTTTTAAAGAAAAAATCTATATCTATATAACATCTTAATTCTTTTTTAAAGTCCATTATTTATATATAATATACCGAATTATTAATTCAAAATAATCAAAGTATTTCAAAAAATCTATATTCAAAAGTTATATTATCACTAAAAAGAAAAAGAACATATAATCACTTAGTTCTCATATCATTACAATAATATCACCATCAAAAAACTAAAAATAATTTAATTATCATTCAATCATTTATATTTATCTACCTATTTAATCATATCATTTAATTTATCAACTGAATCTCTAAATTTATCAAACATATTATTAATATCAATATGATCACCACCAATATGACCTTTCCATTCTTTATTAAAAGTATATGATCCATTTGTACATAATGTTTGACTAACTAACATAAGCCAATTCCCTAGAGCATTCTGTTCTGTACTGCTTAAAGTATCAATAAGAATATATCCTAGTATAAAAGCGGTTATCGTTAACAATTTAGCTTCTTCTTCCTTACTCATACTTAATTATATGAATAAGTATTAGAAAAAGAAGATATCTCCTATCCTCTTATCATTCTTGCCATAAACATTGGTGCTACCAATTTTCTAACTTTACCATTATGTAAATTATTATTAACTTTATCATGCATATTACTCATAATTTTTTTTATTGTCATTCCTCTTTTTGATTCATCATCTTCATCTTTACTAATATAAGAAAATCCATCAATAGAAAACTGATAATTTAATCTCAATAATTTTAAAACATTATCTATAATTGTCATCATTTCATACATCGTAATATTCTCATCATATACTGTTATTCCAAATGTCTTATCATCTAATAACAATGGTTCATATAAATAATTTTCTTTTTCATGCTTTTCTGAAGCAAAAGTATATCTACAATCTCAATTAAATACAT
>CAMGAM010000046.1 GCA_946007485.1 uncultured Mycoplasmatota bacterium | reverse complement strand
TCCTTGGCTATAGCTATAATTATCTCTGATATCAATAATTTTGGGGTTTTTTAAATTCATTAATTGTTTAATACTAATTTCATTCATAATATCACCCTACTTTATTATATTTACTAATAGTGTTTGTGATAATTTTGAATGACTATTATTTTGTTATTTAAATAAAAGAAAAAATCCAATTTTAAAAACTGGATTATTTTTCTTTGAAATAATATAAACTAATTCCTAAAAAAGTGCCACCAATAATATTTCCAATAGTTACTGGAAGAAGATTATTTAAAATAATAGATGTAATTGTTATTGTATTATCTAGGAGATATCCTATTGAAAGATAAAACATATTAGCAATACTATGTTCTAGTGACATAACGATAAAAGTAAAAATGGGAATAAAAATAACAATTATTTTTTCAATATTATTTTTGGCAAGAGTACTAAGATATACGGCAATGCATACGAGAAAATTACATAGAACTCCTAAAATTAAAGCACTGGTAAATGAATATGATATTTTGCTGCTAGCAATATTAACTAGGGAATCTGATAAAAGATTTTTTATTGGAGTATTAATAATTAAAAGTGAAATTAAAAGTGCTCCAGAAAGATTTCCTAGGTATACGATTAACCAATTTTTTAACACTTGTTTAAGACTGGCTTTTTTTTCAATGAGAGAAATAATTAAGAGAGAGTTACCGGTAAATAATTCTGTTTTGAAGAGAATTACTAATATTAATCCAATTGGAAAAACTAAACCTGATAAAATTTTAGCAATGCTATAATTATCAATTTGAAATGAAACTATAGTAGATAAAATGGCTGCTAATGAAATAAATATCCCAGCATAAACTGCTAGGATAAATGTTTTAATTGGTTTGTTATGAATTTTTTTATCAGCAGTTTCTAGATAGTTAGAAATATTCATATTAATTACTCATCGCTAAAGAAATCATCAAAGAAATCATCATCATCGTCATTTTTATTATCTGATACATTTGATTCTTTGGATAATTCTTCGATATTAATAGTTTCATTAACAGGTGATTCTTTTGGTTTCATTTCATTAATTGGTTGAATCTCTTTAGAAATTTGATTATCTTCAGTAGGAATTGTAATAGTTTCTTTAGGTGATTGTGGTATAGATTGATTATCTTGAGAGGATTCTTGATTATTATTTTCTTTTTCTCTTCTTTCTTCTTCTTCTAATTCAGCAATTTTAGCATCTATTCTTTTAACTAAATCATCAACATTGAAATCACTTGAGATTGGTGATTCTTTTGGTGAAGCAAATGGGTTACTCATAGAAAATGGATTACTTCCAAACATTGGATTTGCCATTCCCATTGGAGACATTCCTCCCATCATACCTCTAGGCATAGACATTTCATTATTTTCTTGATTTTCCATCATCTCAGCCATCTTTTTCTTTTTCATATATTTAACAAATTCACGAATATCAAACAATTCGACAGTTTGTCTTTTTCTCTCTGGATAAGTTGCTTTTTCATATGTTCTTCCCCAATCCATCTTCCAGTTTGGAACTAGTTTGGTTTTAAATGGCATAGTTCTTAATCTTAAACTGATAGTTTCATATTGTTGTAATCTTTGTAAATCACTAACCGTTACTAGTGGTGTTGAAGCGGTTTTATCTTTTTCTTTAGATTTTACTTCACCACATAGTTTACTTAATTCTTCTAGAGCTCCTAATTCACTACTTATTAGATATGTGATATTACAGTTTCCTTTAATTGTTTCAGCATTTTCTTTTCCATATACTTGAGTTAACTGAGCATAGTTCTGAATGATAAAGGTAAATCTTATTAATCTTGAACGAGCAGCGGTTACCATGGTAGTAACATCCTTTAACGGTGGCATGTTAGCAAACTCATCAAGAATAAAGTTTGTTCTATAAGGTAATTTTCCTCCAGATTCTTGAGCAACATCTATTAACGTTTCATAACATTGTTTAATAAAGATAGTTGCTAATGGATGAAGAGTTTTCTTTTCATCTTGAACAATCATAAAGACAGCTGTTTTTTGACGTCCAATTTCTTTCATATCAAAATCACTATGACATAACATTTCTGATAAATTATCACGTGATGAAAATAATTTTACTTTTTGTTTAAATGTAGCTAGAACACCTTGTTTAGTATCTTCGGCAGTAAATACTACTCCAGAAGCATTGACGTAAGCAGGACGTGATGGATCTTTAGAATTAAAATATTCTTTGATGTAATTATTGTTCGGTCCACCAAATCTTTCTTCACCTAAACTTGACATAAGATTCATACTGTTAAGGTTAATTTGTTCTTCTTTGGCATCTTCAAATAATCCTAAAGCTAAACCAGTGAAATAGTCAGCAGCTGATTTTTCCCAGAAAGGGTCACCACTACTCTTCTCTTCATATAGGATATTTAATGCTAAGTCATCTAGAAGTTCAATAGCCTTATCCATGTCGCCTTCTTTGTATAATTTATAAGGAAGAGCCATAGGATTCCAACCATTACCTTGCTGTGGGCTACGGAAGTTTAAGATAATAATATTATATCCTCTTTCTTTTAGCATGTTCGCAGTATTTTCATAAATTTCACCTTTAGGGTCAGTAATGATCATTGATTCACCCTTTTTAGCAAGGCTTTGAACCATTGGGAAAACAACTGCTTGAGTCTTACCACTACCTGTGGCACCGATAACAATATTGTGAGCTTCACCATCATCTACCCATAAAGTTTTGCCATCGTTGATAACTACTAAACCTGCCGCATCAGCAGTATATGCTTTAGGATCAACTCTTTTTAATTGTTTTTGAATTTCACTCTTTTTAGCCCATCTAGCATATCCATTATTTTTTTTATTACCAATACTGAATCCAAATCCTGATTCTCTATCAAATATATATGAATTAACAGCAGCAAAAACTCC
Source organism: uncultured Mycoplasmatota bacterium (assembly GCA_946007485.1). GTDB lineage: Bacteria > Bacillota_I > Bacilli_A > RF39 > UBA660 > RUG705. The sequence goes on along the minus strand of CAMGAM010000046.1, from coordinate 5,058 downwards.
AATTAAGGAAAGGATAAATAATACTAATGTAGCTCCAATATACTCACCAGTGAAAGCTTTGAATGGCAATAATCCATAAAAATGCCCTTCAGTAGCTAAAGTAGATAAGTTTAATACTCCAATACTACAGATATATAATAATAAGATACAAAAACAAATTAATATTATAAAATCTTTTTCTTCAATTTTAAATTTCATATGACACCTCACTCATAACAAAATTATAGCACAACGAGATTGAACTATCAAGAAAAAAAGGATGATTAGTCATCCATTTCATCATTATTTTTATTTATTATTTTTTTAAATATGAAATATCCAAGTAATAGAACTATTAATAAAATTACACAAAAAATGTATAGTGTATAATCTTTAGATTTATTTTCAGATTCAATATTTGTATTGTTACCAGGGGTTATTTGACTCTGACTATCATCTTCTTGATTATTAATAATCATATTAATAGATTTATCTGTAGAATTTCCTTTATTAATATTCCAAATATAAGTATTTCCATTAACACTATCAGCATTATGAGAAGTTACTGATTTATCAGTAGTAATATTTACTTTTATGCTAGTTAAATATGGATATTTATTAAAGCATGTTACCTTGCTACTTGTTGATATGACAATGGAGTCTTCATAGTTGGCAATAGTAGCTTTATCATAACAAATAGAAATAGCTGTCGAATTGTTTAGAGTACTTCTGGTAAAATCATAGTTAAAAGTTAAATTATTACCTGAAACATTATAAGAATAAGTATCTCCAGTAATTTTAATTTCACTTGATGGATCACCACTGATATTATTATATTCATCTTTATCAATAGGTATTTGCCAATCTCTATTTAAATTACTTAATTCATCACTAGTTATTCCATTAATATTAACTTTTTCTTGATAAACATTATTATCAATTGTTAAGTTATATTCACTGGTACACCCCGTAGTTAACAACAAAATCATTATCAAAAGTATTATTCTTTTTTTCATATACTCTCCTTTTTAATAATTTGGATCAACATTACTACTATCGTTATAAAAATTATCCATATGAAGTATTTTAGTTTGACAACCAGAACCACAATTTCCCGAATGCATATTCCATTTTCTCATAATTAAGCCATTATTTCCGCCAGTTGATTCAACTATCATATATTGACCAGATTCTTGATCAACTGCTACGATTAATTGAACATGTTTGCTAGAATTTATTAAATCTCCTGGTTGTCCAATACAACTTTGTGATGTTATATCACAACTATCATCAGAAAATTTTCCAGCAAATCCACTGGTAGTATTTCTGTCAAGTATATAACCACCATTTTTGATAGCCCAGCTGACAAAACCACTGCAGTCAAATCCATATTTTGCATAGCAAGTATTATAAGGAGAACATCTTACACTATTTGCAACGCCACCAAAACTTGGATTAACTCCATATTTTTGATACTCTCCTCCCCAATAATAAGGAAGTCTTATGTTAAAATTATCATATAAAAAATTTATAAATGAAACAGCAGCGGTGACAACACCTTCGCGAGTACCCTTACCGGCATTAGAAACGCTTTGATAAATATAATCTTCCATTTGTTCAACAGAACTTCCTTTTGATGATAAGAAATTTTGAAGGGAATCATTAATCATTTCAGAGTTAGTAGTATCTTTTACTTCTAAACCTGCGATCGAAGTTATATAGGCTCCAGTACTTATTTTTATATCATTATCTCCAAGATAAAAATTAATGATTTCATCATAAGTGTATCCTTGTTCGGTAGCTAAATATAATGCTCCATATTGACTCATACCATTTCCATGATGATTTTTTAAATTTTCTTTACCATTGCAAATAAACCAGTTAGAATTTTTTGATGGGCTTAATTTTGATTCAACCCATTCTTTCGGTATTTTTTGATTAGCTTGTGATATAGTGTAATAGTTATCATCTTTAGCTATACATGCAAAGGCATCATATTGCGTTCCATATAGTTCATTATTTGATAACAGAACTTGTCCCGCGGTTTCTTCGGCTGCTTGCATGGCTAGTATATCAGTAGGTGATTCTGTCAATTCTCTAAATACTTGTCTTCTGTCACTTGATTCAATGGTACATGTTCCATCGTCATGTGTTAAAAGAAATGTTCTTGCAGCAACAGCAAAAGCTTTATCTACTTCAATTGATCCTAAAAAGCCCACTTCACCAGCTACAACACCAGCAACATATTCTTCAAGAGAATAGGTTCCTGTTCCAGTTACGGCATAGCCATTTTTTTTATCAGTGAAAATAACTGATACTTCTGGACATCTCATCGAGTAGTAACCACCCATGGCAATACTACTACTGTCTGTACCTGATATAGCAGCAACAATGCATAAAATTAATACTAATAATAAAATTATTGGAATAGCAATTATTGCTATATTAATCATTATTTTCTTCACAGCTGGATTTTGTAATAGAATTTTCATTTTGTCTTCAGTGCTCATCGATTTTGATTGTTTTTTTATATTTCGATACATTTTTAATGGATTATTACCTACACCAATTGTTGATGGAAGAGCATTTTTTATTTCTTTTAAACTATTACCTTGGTCTTGTATTTCATCTTGATTTTCAATATTTTCTGGATTTTCTGATGGTAAGTATGGGTTATTTATAGGTTTAGAATTTTTATTTCTTTTAATTGGAGTACTATCTTTTTTCTTATTTAAATCTATTTTTTTACCCATAAATTACCACATCCTTCTATTAAATACTTATAGTCCTCCTCCAGATCCAAATGAATCTAGTTCACTTTCAGTTAGAGTAACATCTATTTGCATTCTTCGGTTACCGCAAACAAATAGCGCTTCTCCTTGATTATATCTTTTAATATTTTCTTTTTCATTATCATTTAAATCTATTAGCAAAGCTAAATCTTCAGCTGCTTGCTTTCTTAATCCCATAACTAAATAATAAGAGGCATTATCGAAGATAGCTTTACCATGCATAATCATATTACTAGCTACGAAATCTGATGGTTGCTGAGTAATAATAATAGTACCAGTATTATATTTTCTAGCTCTTCTTTGAACTTGAGCTAGGAATTCAGCTCCTAATTCGTTTTGAGAACCTAATAATACATGAGCTTCATCTACTGATAAAACTGTATTTTTGTTTGGATTTAAGCAAAGGCTCCATGCATACTTTAAAACATTAAACAATAAAGCATTCCTTACATTGACATCAGAATTCATGATTTCTTTAATGTTAAATACTAAATAATCATTTGTGGTATCAATTGTTGTATGACCATTGAAATAATACTGTAGTTCTTTTACAAGTGGTCTTAATTTTAACTCTAGTCTTTCTAAGACATCTCTTTCATGAGTTTTTTCAGTCATTGATGTTAATTTACTAGTAACGGTAATGTAGACATCTTGCATAATTGGAAAATCCTTTGATTTATAGTGTGAAAAATCAGTATTATAGGCTATTCCAAATCTTGCATATGTTTCTAATACAATTTCTCCGAATAGAGTTAAAACATCCTCTTCAATATTTGGAGAATAGTATTTCATAAATGCTTTTAAAGTTTGAATAGTTGAAGTTAAAACAGTATATCCAAGTCCTTGACTAGATATTAAATCATCATCACTATCCATAACTATCTCTAGTGGATTAATCATTCCATATTGTCCACCTTTTCCAAGGTCTACGACTTCTCCACCATAATTTTTAGTCATTTCAGTAAGTTCACCTTCTGGGTCAACGCATACTAATTGATAATTATTTCTAATATGACTTCTAATCATCAATTTAGCGGCTGTTGATTTACCACTACCAGAAGCTCCCAAAATAATCATATTAGCATTATTACGGTTATTTTCTTTCTTTATTTGGTACAAGAATTGATTAAAGAGAACAACTCCACCTGAGAATTCAATTCCTAATAATGTTGATAATCCTTCATCTTTTAAACTATCAAAAATAAATGGATACATGGTAGCTAATGTAGGTGATGGCATAATAGTTCCAATTCGATCTTCAATAGGTTGCTTATCAAAGATAGGGAGCATTGATTTTAATACTCTTTGTTGTTCAAATCTTAAAGGGACAGCAACCATTTCCATAGAATCTAAATAAGTTTTTAAATTTAATTTTTTATTATCTAATTCTTCTTTAGTATCAGCAGTTATCATTATATGTAACTGAAAATCAAAGGTTCTTGATTGAGATGCAGTAAACTGTTGAATAAAAGTTTCTAGGGAATCCATATCTTGACGAATTCTCTCTAAGATAGTATTGTCTCTTTCTACCTGATATTTAGCTCTTAAGTCTGCTAATTCTTTGTTTAACATTTTAGTTAAAATAGAAAGTGGAACCGGAATATGTTTTATTGAAACTTTAACTCCAGGAATATTTGTTAAATCTGATAAATATCCGTCTCCTATATATCTTGGATAAGATATTACGGTTAAAACAGTAGCATATTTATCGCTGATGAAAAAATCTGAAGCATTAAATTGTAAGCCTTTAGGGGCTATTTGAGATTTAAAATTCATTTGGCAACACCGCCTTATTTTCTGTAGTCATTCCCCCATTTAGAAAACTATCTAACATTGTTCTTAAATCATTATTAGAAGTTTGAACTGAATCAAGTCCACAATTAGATAATCCAAGCATCAATGTTCTTAATCTTTTTTGAATAATATCAGGATTTTTTTCCTTAAACAAAATGTAATATTCTGTATCGGTTACATTATTTCTCATAAAATCATTAGCTTTTTCAATATCTTGACTAATTAACTTTTTTACTCTTGGATCATTTACTTGATTATACTGTATTTGTAAAGTTGCTAGATAACTTGATATATCAACTGGTCTATCAGAAGAAATTAACCAAAATTCAAAATCAATCGTATCATAAAATGTTTTTAACATAGCTATAATATTATTTCTAGTATTAGAGTCTAGGATAAAAATATTTTTAGGTCTGACCTTTACACCCGAAACGGTAGATTAAGAATCTAATTCCATCAAACCAATAGTAAAAAATATTACTCGAATCCAAAA
>CAMGAM010000045.1 GCA_946007485.1 uncultured Mycoplasmatota bacterium | reverse complement strand
AAATTAACTTCCCCACTCTCAAGTTCCTTAACAATTACTTCAAGTTCTCTAATCTTATCTTCAAAATTATTTTCATTCTTTTCCATCATTCACCTCTAAAACTTTTGCATTAATTATACCATTTTTAACACTAATATTGACAATATCATCTACCTTAACATCACCAATATTAGAAACTACTCCTGAAGAAGATTTAACTATTGCATATCCTCTCTTAAGAGTATTCATTGGATTTAATACCTCTAACTTATTAATTAAATGTTCTAATCCTTGCTTCTTAAATTTATATAATATATCTGGATTAGTAAGAACATAACTATTACTAACCTTAAATAATCTAATTCGCATATTCTCTATTACTAAAGTCATCTCTTTATTAAGTCTATCAATCAAAAAATCAAGATTCTGTTCTTTTATTTCATACATTGCCGTAGGCTTTTTTAATATATAACTATTAACTAAACTACTTAAATTTTGTCTTCTCGTATCAATACAACTATTGATACTTATTGTACTTCTTGATCTTACATTATCTAAATATGTCTTAATGGTCTCCATATCAGGTACTGCTAATTCTGCTGCCGCTGTTGGTGTTGGAGCCCTCAAATCAGCTACAAAATCAGCAATCGTAAAATCTATTTCATGGCCAACAGCACTAATAACTGGTACTTTTGAATTATATATTGCCCTAGCAACAATTTCTTCATTAAAAGGCCACAAATCTTCGATTGAGCCACCACCTCTACCTACGATTAATGTATCTATATCATAAGTATTAGCAATTTCAATATTCCGAACAATATCCTTAGCAGCTTCAGTTCCTTGAACTAATGATGGAAATAAAATTGTCTCACATATTGGAAATCTTCTTTTAATTGTTGTCAAAATATCTCTAATTGCCGCTCCTGTACTAGCAGTAACTATTCCTATTCTTCTTGGTACTTTAGGTATTCTCTTTTTCTTATCCTTATCAAATAACCCTTCAGCTGCCAATTTTTTCTTAAGTTTTTCAAACTCAATATATAAATTACCTATTCCATCTTCTTGCATCTCATCAACATATATTTGATAAGCTCCTGTTGCTTCATAAACTGAAACCTTTCCTTTAACCAATACCTTCATTCCATCACTAGGAACAAACTTCAAACTAGATGCTCGATATGAAAACATAACTGCATTAATTCTACTCGTATCATCCTTTAAAGTGAAATAGAAATGTCCCCTCGTATGAGCCTTAAAATTAGATATCTCCCCTTTTAAATACACTTCTTGTAAATTTCTATCATTATCAAATAAATCTTTTAAATATCGATTAATTTCCCCAATAGTAATATAATTATCTATCATTTTCTACCTTACTATGATAAACTTTATCAAGTACTCCATTTATCATCTTACATACTTTTTCATCTGAATATTCCTTACTAAGTTCTACCGCTTCATCAATACAAGTAATATCAGGAGTATCTGTATTTATAATCTCATATATCCCCAGTCTTAAAATTGCCTGATCAGTAAACCCTAATCTTGAAATATCCCAATTATCTAAATATTTATTTGCTAATTCATCTAATTTATCTCTTGTCTTTATAACTCCATTAACAAGCATCTCTATAAATTTATTTTTCTCTTCCATTTGAGTATCAATAATATCATTAATATCATAAGAAATATTATTGCTATCATATAAAAATGCTTGATATAATATTGTCATTGCTTTATATCTTTGTTCATGTCTTGTCATAATTAATCACCACTCCTAATAATGATAACACAAAATTAACACTTTGTCATAAAAAACTAGAAACATTAGATAAATTTTTCACTTTTTTTTATATCTACTACTTCACTTTCTCTATCTTTCTATTTGATACATGTAATAATCTTTTAGATTCTTCACTATTTGGCTTAATACCTAACTCTTTATATAATTTCTTTATCTTCGGATTCTCATAACTATTTCTTCTTTTTACCGATTTATCTTTTTTATACATTGCCTTGCTTCTTAAATCTTTATTCGTATTAGTAATTTTATATTTTTTACTACCGCCACCACCAGCAATACATCCTCCATCACAAGCCATCACTTCGACAATATCATACTTTTTCTCGCCACTTTTAATCATCTCAATTAACTTAGGAACATCTCCTGTTCCATTGACAACTGCCACACTTATCTCTCTATCTCCTATTTTAATAATACTCTCTTTAATATCACTTAATCCTCTCACTGCTTCATTATTAAGAAGTTTTTTTCCCGGACTACGATAAGTTAATTTATGATAAGCATATCTAAGCATGGCTTCCATTACACCGCCACTAGTTCCAAAAATAATTCCTGATGATGTTCCTGTAAAATCATCAAATTTAGAACTTTCTAGTTTTCTAAAATCAATCTTACTCTCTCTTATCCATTTAGCTACTTCCCTAACTGTTATTGCATAATCAACATCATCACCCAAAGTTATTTCATATTTTTTAGCAGTACAAGGAACAATTGCTACTACTTTATATTTTGTTATATTATTCTTTGGTACAAAATAATTCTTAATTGTTGCTCCCATCATTCCAATTGGACTCTTCGTACTAGATAAATTATCAGTAAATTCCGGATAAAACTCTGATACATACTTTACCCAAGCAGGACAACAACTAGTAAACATTGGTAATAACCCATTATTATTAAGTCTTTCTATAAATTCATTTGCTTCTTCAGTTATTGTCAAATCTGCTCCAAAAGCCGTATCAAAAACATAACTAACACCCATCAAATGTAAAGCTGTAATTAATTTCCCTATTACATTTTTACCAGGACTATATCCAAATTCATCTCCTAATAAAAATCTAGTTGCCGGAGCTATTTGAACAATTATTTTATAACCTTTTTCAATATCTTTTCTAACTTTTTTATAGTCTTCTACTTCCCTAATACTATTATTAGGACAAACTAAAGAACATTGTCCACAATTAATACATATTGGTTCTTTAGCCTTATCCATGTCATAATGTCCATAAACACCTATTCTAGACTTACATATCCCCTTACAAGCCCCACAATTAGTACATTTACTCTCATCTCTATATATACATATATTATTCTTAGATATTGGAACTCTTCTTAAATATTCACTCTTTTTCATTATTTTTTACCACATAATTATAAGCACTAGATACCATATCAGATAAATCTCTCTCTGCTTTCCAATGAAGTTTTTCTTTAGCATAACTAGTATCTGCATAACATTCTGCTATATCTCCATCTCTTCTTGCTACAATCTCATAAGGTACTGATACATTATTAACTTCACTAAAAGCATTTACTATCTCTAGTACACTATAACCTACTCCTGTCCCTAAATTATAATAATCTATTCCTATATGATTATTTATATATTCAATAGCACTAATATGACCAAGTGCTAAATCTACTACATGAATATAATCTCTAACTCCTGTTCCATCTTTTGTCTCATAATCATTTCCAAATATATTAAGATGAGGTAATTCTCCATTTGCTACTTTCACTACATAAGGCATTAAATTATTTGGTATCCCATTTGGATCTTCTCCAAGCAATCCACTTTCATGAGCTCCAACAGGATTAAAATATCTTAGAATCGCAATACTATAATCTTTAGATGCCATATATACATCTCTAAGTATTCCCTCTATATATAATTTTGTTCTTCCATATGGATTAGTAGCTTCAAGTTTGGCATTCTCTTTAATTGGCAATTCCTCAGGATCTCCATATACTGTTGCTGAAGATGAAAATACTATTTTCTTAACATCAAATTCATCCATCACTTCAAGTAAACTTAATGTTGAATCAATATTATTTCGGTAATACATTAATGGTTTTGCCACTGATTCCCCAACTGCTTTATATCCTGCAAAATGAATTACCGCATCTATCTTATTCTCTTCAAATACTCTTCTTAATTTTTCTTTATCACATACATCCAACTCATAAAAAGTAATTTCTTTACCTGTTATTTGTTTTATTTTATCTAATACTATCGGTTTTGAATTACTAAAATCATCTACTGCTACAACCTCATATCCACGATTTACAAGTTCTACAATCGTATGACTTCCAATATACCCAGTTCCCCCAGTAACTAATATTCTCACTTTTCCTCCTTTTAAGAAAAACTATTAACAAAATATTAATAGTTTTCACTTTTCATTTCAAAATATGATTCTGGATGATTACATACTGGACATACTTTTGGTGCTACTTTACCTACATGTACATGTCCACAATTACGACATACCCATACAACAGATTCTTCTTTTTTAAATACTCTGTCAGTTTTAATATTTTCAACTAACTTACGATATCTCTCTTCATGTTCTTTCTCTATCTTAGCAACTGATTCGAATAATCTTGCTATCCTATCAAATCCTTCTTCCTTAGCTTCTTTAGCAAAACCATCATACATATCTGTCCATTCATAATTCTCCCCAGCCGCAGCATCTAATAAATTAACAAGCGTCTCAGGAACTTCTCCACCATGTAATTCTTTAAACCACATTTTAGCATGTTCTTTTTCATTATTAGCAGTCTCTTCAAAAATAGCTGCTATTTGTTCATATCCATCCTTCTTTGCTTTTGAAGCATAATAAGTATACTTATTTCTTGCTTGACTCTCTCCTGAGAAAGCGGTCATTAAATTTTGTTCTGTTTTACTTCCTTTTAATTCCATAATTATCTCTCCTTCTATTTTTCTATATCATCTAATATCTCATCTATCGACATAATCTTCTCATCTATATTTTTTAATGTCCTATATTCTTTTGAAATACCAGATAATTCACTCTTTTTACTAACTTCTTCTTCCAAAGAATCTTTCTTATCAATTTCATTCTTATCACTAATCAACTTACTACATTTATATGTATCTACAACCCTATCTTTTACTACAAATGAACCATTACTTTGTTTATCCATAATTGATATCTCAGTAAGTTTTACCATCTTTGATTCTGCTATTGAATTAATAACTATTTCACTATCTTTAGGTAATATATAACTATCTATTATCTTACTAGGATTACTCTTAATTACTTTCATTAATTGTACTCCCCTATTAGCTCTACTAGTCTTCTCAATATTCGATAATTTCATTCTCTTAGCAGTTCCTTTATCAGTAATAATTGTAATATATTCATCATTTGGATCAAATAATTGACTACTAACTACTTCATCATCTTTTAATTTAATTGATTTAACTCCACTAGCTCTAATTCCTACAACACTAACTTCTGATATATCATACCAAAGTCCATATCCACATTTAGTAGCTACAAAGACATCATGATTATCACTATATGATACTGATACTACCTTATCTCCTGATTGTAATTTGATCATTCCAATCTCTTTTGAATATCTACCTACTTTAAAATCGATAAGTTTCGTTCTCTTTACCATTCCATCTTTCGTAAATATTGTTACATATTGATCTCTATCAAAATCATATACTGGCATTGCTCCAATAATCTTCTCTTCAGCATTCATAGAAATAATATTACTAACATGTTTACCCATATCTTTCCATTTAACTTCTGGTATTTCATATACTGGTAAGAACAAATAATTACCCATATCAGTAAATACTAAAACAGTCTGAATTGTATTTATATTAAATAAACCTATAATATAATCTCCATCTTTTAATAAAGTCTCTTCTGTATTTGTCGTATAACTTCTAAGACTAACTCTCTTAATATATCCATCATGACTAACTACTACGACAGCATCTTCTTTAGGAATCATCTCTGTCGTATCAATCTTAATTTCTTCGACTTCATCGACAATTTCTGTTCTTCTAGGAGTCCCATATTCTTTCTTAATCTTCTTTAATTCTTCTTTAATAACCATCTTGAGTTTCTCTTCATCTGCTAAAATAGCTTCAAGCATTGCCATTATTTTCTCTAAATTACCCTTCTCTTCCTGTAATACTACTACATCTGTATTAGTAAGTCTATATAATTGAAGCATTACAATCTCAGTTGCTTGCTCTTCCGTAAATTCATACTTTTTAACTAAATTAACGATTGCATCAGCTTTATTCTTGCTACCTCTAATTGTCTTAATTACTTCATCAAGTATTGATATTGCTTTAATTAATCCTTCTACAATATGATATCTTTGTCTAGCATGTGCTAAATCATAATTACTTCTTTTAGTAACTACTTCTTTTTGATGTGCAATATAAGCATCAAGTATTGGTATTAATCCAAGTTGCATTGGCCTACGATTAACGATTGCTATCATATTATAATTATAACTTATTTGAAGTTCTGTATTTTTATATAGATAATTTAATATATTCTTACTATTAGCATCTTTCTTCAAATCAATCGTTATTTGAAGTCCATCTTTATCAGATTCATCTCTTACTTCGACAATTCCATCTATTTTCTTATCAATTCTAATCTCATCTATTTTCTTAACTAATAATTGTTTATTTACTTCATATGGAATTTCACTTATTATAATTTTATTTTTCTCAACTGTAAGTTTACTCCTGATAGTTATTTTACCTCTACCAGTTTCATATGCTTGCCTAATTCCATCTTTCCCAATTGCGAGTCCTCCTGTCGGAAAATCTGGTCCCTTAACATAATTAAGTAATGTATCTAATCTTGAATTTGGATTATCAATCCGATATATTGTCGCATCTATTACTTCAGATAAATTATGTGGGGGTATATTGGTTGCATATCCTGCCGATATTCCTGTTGTCCCATTAACAAGTAAATTAGGAAATCTTGCTGGAAGAACTGTTGGTTCCATCAACGTATCATCATAGTTTGGTGCAAAATTAACTGTTTCTTTATCAATATCTCTAAGCATTTCATTACTTATTTTAGATAATCTTGCTTCCGTATAACGACTAGCAGCAGCACTGTCTCCATCGATTGATCCATTATTACCTTGCATATCAACAAAAGGTTCTCTCATCTTGAAATCTTGACTCATTCTGACAATTGCATCATATATAGAACTATCTCCATGTGGATGATATTTACCCATAACATCACCAACTGCTCTAGCCGATTTCTTATATGGTTTATCATAAGTATTCTTCTCTTTATACATTGAAAATAAAATTCTTCTCTGAACAGGCTTAAGTCCATCTCTTACATCAGGAATTGCTCGATCTTGAATAATATATTTTGAATATTTTCCAAACCTTTCTCCCATAATCTCTTCAAGTGAATATTCGTATATTCTTGTATTTTCATTATCCATGCCTATCACCTAGATTAATGATACCATATTTTTCCCCATATTTCAACAAATTAGACATCTTTTTAACACCGCTATTTAACTGTATTTGACATAAAAAAAAGAGGTTTTTTTACTTAACCTCAATTTTTTTCTTCCAGAATAATAAGAATATTCCACATATAATTAATCCAATATAATTAGTACTATTTCCAACATATCCAGTTTGTGGTGGAAGTGGTATTAAACTATATACATAAGTAACTTCAGTCATCTCACTAGTATATACACCATTCTCTTTTCCAATAACTTCTTTCAAATAGTATTTATCAAATGCCCTCTTACTAGTTTCATATTCAGTACCTACTAAACCATTCATGATAACACTCTCATCAAGTACCTCACCTTTATCAGTAATATAATTTACTTGTACCATACCACTAAGTACTTTAGTACCAGTACTATCTTCATTAATTAGTTCTTCTTCTCCATAAGTAAGAATTGATTTTACTTTATTAACTACCATTTCATCAGATACATTTACAAAATATAATACTAAATCTATATCTATACTTATATTACTATCTTCTTCAGTTTCAATTGTCTTATTATATTCACAAACTAATAATCCATTCTCATATTCACATACTTCTGGTATTGAAGATTTTAGGACATCTATTTCATATGGTAATTCATCGATAATTAAAATGTTAACATCTCCAACATAATCAGTAATACTTGTATTATAAGTAATTCTATATTCAAATGCACTATCTACTGAATCTACAGATTCTAGTCCAATCTTTTGAAGACTTTCTTCTGCATTACCTATATTTTTACTATATACATACTTAACAATAATCTTATCTTCAGTATATACTCCAATCTTGTTTTCTGGTTCTTTAGTTAATGTATATCCATAAATAGTCTTTGCGCTTGTTGTATAATCAGTAT
>CAMGAM010000044.1 GCA_946007485.1 uncultured Mycoplasmatota bacterium | reverse complement strand
ATATAAACCGACGCAGAAGGATACTAAGGCACGAGAATAAAGAAAAATATAAAACTAGATATAAGTAATATAGTTGAATATTGTAAAAATAAAGTACTAGATTCCAATTGTCATATTTATAAACAAGGTAAGAATTGGTATTGTGAAATAGATAATATCAAAATAACTATTAATTCATATAGCTATACTATTATTACTGCTCATATTATCAAATAAAATTAATTTGGACAAATATTTATATATTAATCATTATATGTTATCAAAAAGAGCATAATTTCCAACCTAAATTGGTAGAGTAAAAATAAAAAAAATTATATGATTATTGTGAAAGAAGGGACAATATGGAAATTGTAAATAAAATAATGGAATTAAGAAAGAAAAATAATCTTTCACAAGAAGAATTAGCTGAAAAAGTAGGAGTTGCCAGACAAACAATATCAAAATGGGAATTGGGAGAAACATCTCCAGATCTTAAACAAGCAAAAAAAATATCTAAAATATTTAATATAAGTTTAGATGAATTAGTAGATAATGATATTAAGAATATATTAATAGAAAAAACTTCAAATACAGAAAAATTAGCTGGCATAATAATAGGAATATTAAAAGCAATGGGAGTACTATTTGTTATATTTTTAGTTATTAATATTATTGCCTTTATCTTATTTACTTTTGTAAGAAAAGAACCAGAAACATCTCTGGTAAAGGAAACAACATTAAGTTGCAGTATTGGTGATAATGATTACCTAATTACAATAGGTAGTGATGCATATTTTAACTGTTCTAATTGTGATAAAAAAATGCAAGTATATTTAAGAGATATAACTGATTGGGCAAACTTAGAACACAGTATTAAAAATATAGAAAAATATTTTGAAGATAATGGTGGAAATTGTGAAACTGATTAAGTCGATAAATTTATCGACTTTTATTATAATATAAAAATATTGCACTCAATAAAAAAAAGAAAAAAGCTTTTTGAAACTGATACTGCAGATAAAGAAGATGAATTTGATTTTGATATATCTATGCTAAAACCACTTGAAGAAGAGGAAGAAGAGATAATTGATTTTGATATATACTCCCTTAAACATATTAAAATAAATACAAGATTTTAAAAGATAACTCATAATAACACACCCCCAATTGTGATTATTACTTCTTTCAACACTCATTTAATATTAAATGTAGAGATTTGTCAAATCATTTTGCATTGTTTATAAAGGATTCTAACTCTTTAAACTTAATTCTAGTGTATAGGTTATTAATATAAACATCATCACACTCATCAAACATTAAATATAGGTTTTTACCAATATAGATTTTATGTGGCTATACATAAGCAACATTAGTACCTTTAATATTTATAATACTTCCATTGGTGATAATAGGTTTAGTATTAGTGAATTTACCTATCATTAATACCTTTTTCCTTAAACTATCACTTATTTTTAACTCTTTAGTTTCTATTGCTAACACTTTAAATCAACTCCTTTACATAACAAAAAAACTAACTATTTCTAGTTAGCATTTATTACTCTCGAAGTTAATTTTCCGAGTTTCCTATCAATCTGGAGCGATTGGTTAAGTTATTTTCAACTTTTCCATCACAATTAGGAATTAATACTTACTAGTATCAATTTCTATATGCATCTTATCATAAATTTATTTAAATATAAATACTTTTGTTTAAAAAATTGTTATTCTATGCTAAATTTATCGAATTATATGATAAAATGGTATTGTAGGTGATAATAGATGGATTATAAATATCAAAGAAGACAAATGTTTGGAAAAAGATTAAAAGTTCCAAAACTTATTTTAAATAAAGTATATAATTGTACTCTATCTTTTAATGAATATATTGAGTATCAATTAGACGATAAAATACCAACTTCTTGTATCATAGAATCAGACAGAAAAATAGTTGAAAAATTTGGTATAGATAAATGTAAAGAATTAGATTGGGAATTAATTAATAAGCGAGTTTATTATAATAAAAACATTAATTTTAGAGATGTATTAATGTCTATTGATTCACAAACTCAAGATATTAATAGTGCACTATATGAATTAGTGAAAGATGAAATAAAACCAATTGATTATACACCTAAAATGCGAGAAGTTTATTCGGATAGATTATTTGATGTATCACAAAATAATGATGAAAATTTAAGATACATAATAAATGATTTCAACGAAGGTATAATAGGATTAAAGGAAATAATATATAATTGGGATTTATTTAAAAATAAAGACTTAAGTTATTGTTTATTAAATGATAATGCAAATAAAAGCAATATTACAGATAATATTCTAAAAGAATTTATGTCTAGTTATGGCGAATTAGCATCTTTAATCGTTGAAAACAATGATATTTATACATTTATTAGTGATATTTCTTCTCTTAAATCAGAAGAAGAAAAGAAAAATTTCGTTAAGCAATTTACTGATGATATATTAAGCAATACAAAAAGAAAATATGGAGATTATAGACTACCTATTAAGCCAACTGATGAACAATATAAAGAAATATTCAAGTATTCATCAATGGAAGAATATTTTAAAACAATTGATCAATATAGTGCTCCATTAATAATTGAAGAATTAAAATCATTACCTAGCGACTTTATATTTAATACTTCAATTCCTTTTACAGAAATACTGGATTCTGGTGTCATGCATTTTATTGGTGTATTTGGTTTAAAAAATGTAGTAGATTTTAATGATGAATGTGGAGAATTTTTTACAAAAAATAATTGTGAAATGCTTAAATTAATGTATCATATGTATCTACATTATGCAGGGAATGAATACGATCGTCAAAAAAATATATATTGCGATAAAGATGGTAATTATATTAAGGGTAAATTTACTAAAGATCAATTTTATGAATCAATGAAACGAATGATAATTTATGGCCCAAGTGATTGGAATTATGCAGATAAAGCACCAGATTATAGAAACATTACTGGAGAATTTAGAGTTAGAAATTCGGAATTATTTATATCAGAACAAGCTCCTGAAGAATTACAAAAATTATTCTATACAAAATCTATTACTCCTCAATTATTATTAGAACATCCAGAATATATTCAGTATTTAAATGGAAAAGATTTAAGTTCATGTTTAAAAAATAGAGTAATAAAAGTTGAAGGTAGTAATGCATTATATAGTTATGAAAATTTCTATAAATTTCTTAGTAGCAAAACTGATTTTAACGGAATTATGAACTTTATTACTGAATATAGTGATGTTTTAGATATTATTTTTGATAGAAAAATAAGTGATAGTTATCAATATGAGACACAATTAAAAATTGATGATGACATAAATATAATTAAAGATAAGATACATGAATCTTTTAAAAGACTTATTATTGAAGGAAGATTTGCTTATCCTACACACATTCCTAAAGAATTAGTTGAAAAATATCCTGATATATTTTTAGATGAAAATGTTCCGGAGGAATTACAAAACTTATTCTATCAAAGAAAAATTAGTCCAGAAATCATACAAAGTCATCCAGAATGGAAA
This sequence comes from uncultured Mycoplasmatota bacterium, assembly GCA_946007485.1. Taxonomy (GTDB): domain Bacteria; phylum Bacillota_I; class Bacilli_A; order RF39; family UBA660; genus RUG705. The sequence goes on along the minus strand of CAMGAM010000044.1, from coordinate 5,493 downwards.
CAATTATTACAGGGAAAACATATTGGCTCTGTTTGTGATGTGGGTGTAAGTGCATTTGTTAGACAGTGCGTACAATTAGGATTTGATAATGATAAAGTATTTGAATTGTTTGATAGATATGGCTCATATTTAGCAAGTTGTCAAATTGATCTTAATAATATAAATAGTAATAATATAGGTGAATTAGATAATGTTATAAGACAACAAATGGTAGAAGCAATAGTAGTAAAAAGAGTTAGATATGATGAAAGTGCAAGAGCAATTCTTGGTCAAGAACATCCAGAATTGTTCCTAGATGAAAATGCTCCGGATGAATTAAAAGAGGTTTTCTATAGCTATACCTCAAATACACCTTTAACATTTGAATTTTTAAGACAACATAAGGATTGGCTGCCTTATCTTGAAGGAAAAAATATATTGTTGAGTCTCAAAAAGAGAAATGTGGGTATTCGTGGATTAGAACAACTATTTGAAAAGTATGGAGAACAAGAAGCATTAAGAATAGGAATGAAAAATCCAGAATCGGTTATGCAAATGTTAAGTGAAAATAAATTTGATGTATTATCTGATTGGTATGACAAACTTCATTTTGTTCCACATCACGTTGTTATGAAAGAGTTTCCTTTTGAACAAGCAGATAAATTTGTTGCTTCTGGTAAAAAATGGTCACAACTAATGAGGATTGAAAGATATAATATTAATGAAGATTCAAAGGCTGCATTATTAAAGGCTAGTATGTGTTTTGGAGTATTTGATAATGATATGGACGGATTTAATAAAACAATGCAATTGTTTTCTGATGTTCCTAAAACACTATCATCACAAGATATGCAAAGAATGATAGATTTCATACAAAAACAGATATCATTATTAGGAGATAATCCTGATCCAAAGATGGTAGAAGACTACAATAAACAATTAGCATTGATACATCAATGTTATGGACAATCTGAAGAAGGAACATTCTCATTAAAAATCAATTCTCAACAAAATAAAAATGCAGTTCACATGTTGAGAAGTATTATGGAAGAAGCAAGTGTTTCAACAATATTAACACCTGATAAAGCACATAAATTATTTGGTGGTTTTGAAATGAAATATGAACCTGATTTTAGAGATTTTATATTGAAAAATATGGGTACTATACTTTCTTCTGACGAATATATAGCATATATTAGTTCTATGCAAAAACAATGGGAAAGTATTAAAGCGCTTAATAGTAATAGGGTATTAACTCTTGATTTGGCTATGGCTTTTGTAAAATCTAATAACTATGAAAATGTTCAAGTTGGAAATCAAAAACTTGCCGAAATATCTAATATGGCAGGATATGACCAAAGAAGTTTTGATACATTACAACAAATTTATAATTATGGTAAATCAAGAACGTTTAGTAGTATTCCAAGAGTTCATACTCAAAATGGGGAATATACTTATGAAATATTACGATTGGATGATCCACTAGCAGTAGCAATTGGAACTTTAACGGATTGTTGCCAAGAATTAGGAAATGCTGCTGAAACAAGTATGGAACATAGTATGGTTGATAAAAATGGTAGAGTATTTGTAATAAAAGACGAAGCCGGAAATATAGTTGCACAAAGTTGGGTTTGGAGAAATCAAAATGTATTGTGCTTTGATAATATTGAAATACCAGCAAAAGCATTTATAAGAGCAGAACGTGGAGGAAGTAGCAGAGAACATTTTACAGATACAGTATTTGCATTATACCAACAAGCAGGACAAGAATTAATCGCAAAAGATGAAGAAGAATTTAAAAAACTATTAGACGAGGGAAAAATTACAGAAGAACAATATGAAGCATTAAAATTAGGAAAAGTCACAGTTGGTACAGGGTATAATGATATAGCAGATTCGTTAAGAAGAAACTCTCAACCAGATAGGTCAAAAGTTGCAAGACCACTAGACTTTATTCCTCCTGTTAATTTAAATCACGTCTTATATACATCTGATTCAACAACTCAATATGTAATTGCAGGAGAACAAGATGTTCCAACATCTACTTATGAAACACCAACTATATATTCTGATGAGTTCGTAATACACGATAATGGAAATACAAAACAACAAGATGTTTTGACGTTGCAAAAGTTAGAACTTGCAACACGAGGAGATAGTTATTCTGGACTAACTCAATCATATGAAACAGAAAAAATTATTTCTGATATTGCATATAATTACGGATTAAATCCTGAAACAACAAGAATAATAATGAACGCTAACTTTGCTATAATTTATGATACAACAAGCGATGAAATAATTGTTGGAGATGTCTTGTATAATACTTCATTTGATAATAATGGACAACAAATTGATATATCTGATAAAGTTGCAATGCAAATAAGAATGGCAATAGAACAAATTGGCGTTAAAGGTAAGAAATTTAATATAAGTCGTTTGAGTCAAGAACAATTAGAAATGTGTAATAAGGCTATGAATTTAGAAACAGAGATTGATGAAGAAAGGGGATTATCACATGGAGCAAGATAGTGTTAAAAATATAATAAATAATGCTATAATAGCAAATAGAAATAATAAATATAATTATGAAAAAGAATTAATTTCAAATTTTGCAAGGGCAATAAGAGAGAATATTAAATTATTTGAAAGTACGAATGAAATAGATTTAAATAATAAAAATGGTTTTAAATTAGATAATAATTTGATAGATAAGACATTAAAGAAGTATGAAAATACAGAGCCTTTAATTAAATCAAAAGATAAAATTTTTCTAATGGATAATCAACTTCTTAATTCTAAATTATACACAAAACTAGGTGTTGTATTAGTTATGTTTGATGGTAATACATATACTATGTTAGAAATGATATTATTAGGACTACTTACACATAATACAATGGTTTTTGCTTATAATGGTTATATGGGTGGAACTAATGGATTATTAATAAATATGGTTCAAACAATTCTTGAAAAAGAAAATTTAAAGAAAGAAATGTTTCAACATTCTGTAACATTGCGTTCAAATGAATTTTTTGATAATTTCAAATCTATAAATAAGACAGTTATTATAGGAGATAATGAGTTTATAAATAAATATGTAAGTGAGTGTACAACGGAAACTATTGTATCCGGTTATCAAAACTACGATATTTATATAGATTCTTTAAAGGATATTGATTTTATCAAAAAAATCATAATGCAAAAATTAAATGTTAATATTTATATAAATAGTAATTTAAAAATCAAAGTAGAAAACGCAATATTTGTTGAGGACATTGATGAGGCAATAACATACATAAATTACAATAGTTCAAAATATTGTTCATCTATATTTACTGAAAACAATGACAACGCTTCTAAATTTATAGATAATATAAATAGTAAATATGTAATGGTTAATACTAGTCCAACAATAGAACAATCATTAAATATCAGCCAAGAGGATTTACTTAAAGAGAAAAACATAATGATACCTAATATATATAAATTTGACGGAACAAATATAAAAATAACTAAAGACGATAGCTCACAATGATAAGCCATCGTCTTTTTCTTTATCTTTTTTATCGTCATAAAAATCTTCAACCACTTCATCCATTTCACTATTTAAATGCTTAGTTGCTTTTTCAATTTCTTTTTTATTAAATAAATTATATCCTTTAAATCTTTTTTCTTCTTTTCTTTTAACTTCGGGATCATATTCTTTTTTAAAATATTCTAAATCTAAACAACTATGATTAAATAGATGATCAACTATTGTTTTAATAAATTCTGGTAATTTTTGAAATAACTTATTTAAGTGATAAATGAGATAGTTAGTTTTTTCTTTTTCTCTTTTATACATTCCCTCATATTGATTACTCAATCCTTTATAAAAATCTCGTTCTTCTACTAATTTCTTATTTTTATCTAATAACTAATTTTTAGATTTAATAACAATTTTATTATTAAGTTTTTTCTTTTTATCTATTTCATCTTTTATATCTTCTTTATCTTTATTAAGTTTAGAAATTTGTTTATTAATTGATTCTTTATTATCTTCTAAATCTTTTATCTTGATAGAGTTTGATAAATTATTTATATATAATATTTTAGAATAATTAAATGCTAGAAAAGTTATTCCTTTAATAATAACTCTATGTGGTTCAATGTAAGATAGATTAGTATGTTCTATATTTCTTATGTTTCCATTAATTATCTTTGGTTTAGTATTACAAAAATCACATATAAACTCAATTTTCCTTTTTAGTTCTTCCTCAAACTCTAATGGTTTACTAACAATATTAATCATAAAATCTGTCCTTTCTTAACACAAAAAAATATCAACTTCATTTAGAAATTGATATCTTCTATATTAAGTTCAAACTATAAAAGTTCGAACAGATTTCCCAATGGAGCAGGTGATGAGAATCGAACTCACGCAGTCAGCTTGGAAGGCTGAGGTTCTACCATTAAACTACACCTGCATCAGTAGGCAATAATAATGATACTATAAATTTGCCTATCTGTCAATTATTTTATGTAAATTTCTTAAAAAAATTACATTTTTTACATAAAAAACAGCAAAAATAATTAATTTTTAATCGAATTAGGATTAATTAAACTAAGACTTACCCTATTCTTTTTTAATGAAATATCATCAACATAGCAAGTAACAATATCTCCAACTGATACAACTTCACTAGGATGTTTAATGTACTTATCAGTCATTTTAGATATATGTACTAGTCCATCATCATGTAAGCCAATATCAATAAATGCTCCAAAATCCACAACATTTCTAACAGTACCAGATAATTCCATACCTACTTTTAAATCTTCTATTTTAAGAATGTCACTTTTTAATAGAGGTTTGTCAAAGTCATCTCTAAAATCTCTATTAGGTTTAGAAAAACATTTAATAATATCTTCTAAAGTATAAATATCTGTGCCTAGTTTTTCACTAACTTCTTTAATGTTAATTGCACCAAGTACATCATTAAGTTTCTTACTACCAAGATCATTAATACCAAAGCCATACATATCAAGAAGTTTACTAGCAGTACCATAACTTTCTGGATGAATAGAAGTAACATCCATTGGATTAGTACCATCAATAATTCTCATAAAACCTATAGATTGTTCATATGCCTTAGGAGTTAGTACCTTCTTTTTCATAAGTTCATCTCTAGATAAAACTTTTCCATTTTCTTCTCTGTATTCAATAATCTTATCAATATTACTTTTAGTAAGACCAGAAATATATTTAAGTATAGACCTACTAGCAGTATTAACATTAACACCAACATTATTAACACATTTAGATACAACAAAGTCAAGAGATTCATCTAACTTTTTTTCATTAACATCATGTTGATATTGACCAACACCAATACTCTTGCTATCAATTTTAACAAGTTCAGATAAAGGATCTTGTAATCTTCTAGCAATACTAATAGCACTTCTTTTTTCAACTGTAAAATCAGTAAATTCTTTAATAGCTAAGTCACAAGCAGAATAATCACTAGCACC
>CAMGAM010000043.1 GCA_946007485.1 uncultured Mycoplasmatota bacterium | reverse complement strand
TTTTATTATATGATAATAAAATAATAAAGTCAATATTTTTTCGTACATTTGTTTGCTTTGCTGATAATAAAAAAGAAAGAATCAACTATTTACTGCAATAGATGTGGTAAATATAAAACAGTATCAAAATATTGGCTAACTTATGAACAATTTATAACAATAGTAAAAATCGTAATTTCCTTATATATGAAAAAACAGTCTCCATCCTATCAAACAATAGGACGAACACTGTGTATCTGCGGTACCACCTATATTATTATAACTCTCATTATAATCACTCATCAAGCTCCAACAAGCCCTGTAATCTGATAACGGTTTACTTCCGAATTACCATACTATTACTTCGAATAATTTGCTCCTAGGTGTTATTCATAATAATCAATTTTATTATTTCTCACTATTCCTAACTCACTGTATTTATTTTATTATTATTACATCTTCTAATCATCGCATCTAATTAAATATTAAACCTATTTTTCCATCTTATTAATATTAATATTGACTAATTTCACTACATTTATCCATTTTATACTTCCAATATTCACTATGTAATTTACTAGCTAAATCATTAACATTATTAAAATAACTCATGTAATAATCTGTATCTCCTAAATTAGATAAAGCTACCACTATATATGGATTATTAGCAAAAACTATTGACACATCATGAATTACTGTTCCACTCCAGCCACTTTTATTAGCTACCTGATAATTATTTTGTCCACTAATAAACTTTGGTTTTGCATTAAGAAAATTATTCATAAGTTCTTCCCCATATGTATTATTCTCTAAATAAAATCTATATAACTCACTCATATAAATAACTGCATCATGTGCATTGACAACTCCCCAATTATTATTTGCTGTAAATATTGAATTAGTACCAAGCCCTTGCCAAAAACTAAGCATATTCTCTCTTCCATACTTATCCATAAGCATATTATGTGCCGCATTATCACTATATACAGTTGAATATTTAAGTAAAGTTCTAACACTATAATTAGCATTTATCTTATTATTTTTTAAAACTCCACTACCAGTATTATAATAATTTCCCGTATATGTTAATTCTTCATCTAAATTTATTTTTCCTAAACTAGCCATCTCATATATATAAATATCTGTTGGTGCTTTAATTGTACTAGCAGTAAATATCTGTTGTTTTTCATTATAACTAACCATAAATCCAGTATATATATCTTTATATGCAAAAGCAAAATAATTATTCGACTGATTATAATAATCATTAATTTCTTTAATAATATTGTTAATACTATCAGGTAAATTCTCACTATCTATCTTTGAATTAATACAATTAACAAGCTCCGAAGCTGCAATATCTTTAAGTAATTTCGTATCGACTCCTTCTCCGCTAGAAACATTCATTATCATAGATTCTTTCTCTTCAATAACCGTAAAGAAATTCTCATATTCATCTACTTTACTTCTAAGATAAAATGTTTTTACCACTGTTTTCGAAGTATAAAAAAATTGAAGTACTAATACTACTAAAATTAACTTCTTATCAGTAAGTATCTTTTTTATTCTACTTCTATCATCATCTATTTCATCCAAACCATCATTATATATATAATTATTTCCTTGCTGATTATTATCAATACTAACTTTATTTAGTACCACCTTATTTTTTTGATTACTATCAACTCTATCTTTTTCTTCTTTATCTATACCATTCTTACTTACATCAAATAATTCTTCATATAATACTTTATCTTCTTTCTTATCAGTATCTTTATAATCATTTCTTAAATTATCTTTTGTATCTTTATCTAATATTTCATTATCATTACTCTCATCTATTCTTAAATTATTTTCACCATTAACCTTCTTATCATCATCTATTAAAAATACTTCCATAGATTTATCATCAAAAATATCTTTATTAAATTGATTACTATCTTTATACAATTGATTAAATTTAACTTTATCTTTATTTTCATCATCAATCATTCTATCAACCTCTATTTTATTCTACCTTAATTTTAACATATAATAATCAAAAAATAAAGAAAAAAACTTCATTACAAAACATAACGAAGTTATCATTATCTATTTTATTATTTACTAACCGGAAGTACACTTATTGATCTTACTACTTGTAATAATTCTGAAGAACTCATTACATCACTAACGATATAATATTCTATTCCATTATCAAACCAATTAGCTGAATTATCATTAATTACTGCTAGAGATGAGCCAATCAATTCAACATCTCCATAAGTAGGTATTATTTCTGGCGTATCACTATAAATTGCTGTTTCTTCAACTAAAACAAATGATTTATCACCAGTAAATGTTAATATTAATCTCTCACCATCTTCTGTACTAACTCTCTCTTGATTAGTAAGATAAGTATTTGTTGGTAAATACATTGGATATATTATATCATCAATAGTAGCTGTCTGTTTAGTATTATTCTGTTCATTACTATTTGGTTCCTGTGCTTCATTATTATTCGTATTAGTATTCGTATTGGTATTTGTATTGGTATTTGTATTTGTATTCGTATTCGTATTATCAGTACCTGTATTAGTATTTTCACTATTATTATTAGTAATATTCTTACTCTCTTCAGTATTAAGTATTGAATTTAAATTAAAGTATGTATCGTTAAATTCTGTTCTTAAATCTATTTTATCAAAAGCCATCTTTATTTGTACATTTCCATCTTTATCCATTACTTCTACTTTTGTAGGTAAATAATCTTTACCAAAATATACTTTTTGATTAACAAGCTTATCATTATTTGGATAATTAACTGTTGAAGTAAAGATATAACCTTCATCAGTTACCTCAAATGATCTCTCTTCATCATTTGATATATCATCTAATAAACTAGCTAATAAATATACTTGTGAATTATTATATGGCCAATCACTTTGAAATTTAAAACTCTTATTAAGAGATGGTGTTACTACATATACTCCTTCTTCATTTCTAAGTATTACTTGTTTATGATCATTAATTATATTTGTAAGTTCTATCTTATAATGATCTTCTTCTTCATAAGAAACTGCTATTTTATATGTATAAACATCTTCATTATTAACTAGTTCCATATTTCCAGATAAGTAATATGACTCTGCATTATTTACCTTATCTTGAAATTCTTTTAATACTGTTTTCTCATCTTTCTTACCACATCCAGTCAGTATTAAACATATTAAAATTAAACATAAAAATATTTTTTTCACTCTTCACCCCATTTTTTATCTTTATGGTAAATTATATGGAATTATTTTCTTATTATGATGAATAATTATATAATTTTTGTTAAAAATAGTATTATCAAGGAGGAGATTATGAATACATTATTTAAAACAACACTAGTATTAAGTATTATTGGATGCCTTAACTGGGGATTAGTAGGTTTATTTAACTTTAATTTAGTTGAATATCTTCTTGGAGATGGCTCTCTAATTACCCGTATCGTCTATGTTCTAGTGATGGTATCAGGTTTAGTAAACATTGGTATTCTTACCAAAGATTTAGATAAATAGCTTAAAATGAGCTATTTTTTTATGAAATAATAAAATAAAATTAAGTATTACTACCTAATTTTATTATCTTCAAATTCATCATTTTTAATCGTCTGTTCATTCAACATAAGTAATTTTCTTAATCCATCATATATTAAATTATATTTATCATCATCAGTTATTTCTGACGTCTTAATTTTTTTCTCATTTTCATTAAGTTCCTGCTTTATTTTCATAAAAGACACCAGTGGATCAAATTCTAAATCAGCTGTTGAAAACATTCCAATTGCTGCCATATTCATTGCATAAGTTTCCATATAATTTTTAATCGTTTGATATATATGAATTATCTCATCAAATAATCCATGTTCTCTCATCAAATTAATATTTAAATAATTTTTTCCATTATTATTATACATATACTTAGAAATAATTCTTTCATTTGCTAAAAAAACATCACTAGGTATTAAGTATTCTTCCCCATTTATTACTATATAACATTCCATACAATCACCCTCATATAGTATTATACCATATTAACACTAAAAATATCTCTTAAATTTCTTAAAAATATTTTAAATATATTTGCCTTCTCAATATCTTCTACTACTGTAATATCTTCTGAATAAAGATATCTTCCATCTTCATATACTTTTATCTCTCCTACAATATCTCCTTTTTTAACAGGTGCACTAATATTATTAACATCCATTTCATAAGTAATATTTCTTTTTTCTTTCTGACTATTATTTAAAATAGTTATATCATTAACTGAAATAATTGAAACTTTTTCTTTATCACCTAAATTAACACTTACATTACCAAGTTCCTTATCTTTACTAACTACTATATCTATATTATACATATTAAATCCATAATCAAGCATTGCCAAAGTATCAGTACTCCTATTATCAATACTTGCTTCTCCCATAACTACACTAATGAGTCTCATATTATTCTTCTTACCTGTAGCTGTCAAACAATATCCAGCATCATCGGTAAATCCAGTCTTAAGCCCATCGATATATGAATAAAATTTTACTAGTTTATTTGTATTAACTAACCAAAAACTCTTAGCTGTATTCTTTCTCAAATAATCTTCATATATTGAAGAAAATTCTAATATTTTCTCATGTTTAACTAACTCTCTAGCCATAACTGACATATCATTAGCTGTTGAATAATGTCCTTCAGCATCTAATCCTGTAGCATTAACAAAATTCGTATTCTTAAGTCCTAAACTCTTTGCCTTATCATTCATGAGTTTTACAAAAGCTTTCTCTGTTCCTGCAATTTTTTCCGCTAATGCTACCGTCGCATCATTTCCAGAAGCAATACATATTCCCTTAACTAAATCCTCAACTGTCATCATTTCATTAGCCTCAAGAAATATTTGACTACCTCCCATTGATGAAGCATTCTTAGATACTACAACAATATCATTCCATTTCAAATTGCCATTTTCAATATTTTCCATTATTAAAATCAAAGACATAATCTTAGTCATCGAAGCTGGTGCTAATCTCTCATTAGCATTTTTCTGATATAAAATCTCTCCAGTAGAAGCCTCAATCAAAATAGCACTTTTTGCATTCTCCGCTAAATTAAGTTCCTCTCCTTTTACAACAAAAGGTATCAAAAACAATAACAAAAATAAACATATTTTTTTCATCTTATCACCTGATAAATTATATGTTTATTATTTCTAAATATTATTCTATTATTTATAAAGAAGTACTGCCACCATTCTAATAATTACTAATAGTTCTCCTAAAAACATAAGTTTATTTAAACCAATAATATTATTAATATAATTAATAACCTTATCTCTATTATCCTTAGATATTGCTTTAATTTTCTTTATATTATCCACTATCCAATTAAATGCATCACTCAAAATAGCAATAAACATATAACTTATAACTGTACTTATAACCACTAAAATAATTCCTAACTTAGCATCCCCTACAGTATATGTCATCATATTAATTATTGATACAATAATTGGAAAAATATATAACCATTTTATATTTGAAAAAACTATTTTAAAGATATTAAGATATTTATTCTTATGCTTATCAACGACTGAAATTCCTGCTTCTAATAAAGAAATTGCTACTAAACTTAAATTATTACCATAATAACATCTACTACTAAGTCTAATTACTCCTCTTTTAGGATTATAATAAGTAATTATTCCCGTATTTTCTACAATATTAATACTATCATACTCTGATATTATATCTTTAGTAATATTAAAACCATTATCTTCACTAATTTTTTTATTATTAAATATAATCAATAAACCATAACATATAAAAGGAATAATTATTATTCCACTAGCTATATACATAAACATTTCCATCATATCATCCCCTAGAATAAATATATCATATAATAACTTAAAATTAAAGATATAAAGTAAATATCTATTCATTTGACTTATCTTTAGTTATTTCTGATTCATACAATTTTTTATATTTTTCACAATTTTTCAATAAATAGTTATGTGTTCCCTCTGCTTCTATTTTACCATTATCTAAATATAATATTCTATCTGCATTAATTATCGTTGACAACCTATGCGCAATAATTAAAATTGTATATTCATTTTTCATATTTTCTATTGCTTTTTGTATTTTTTCTTGCGTTTCATTATCCAATGCACTAGTTGCTTCATCAAAAAGAATAATTTCTGTTTTTTGAACTAACGCCCTTGCGATTGCTAATCTTTGCTTTTGACCACCTGATAAATTAACTCCACCTTCACCAATAATAGTATCATACCCATCTGGAAGTTCTTTAATAAAACTATCTAAACAAGCAATTTTACAAGCTTCCTTCATTTCTTTTTCAGTTAAATCTGATTTAACAAGTTTTAAATTTTCCTTAATACTCATATTAAAAATATAAGGATTCTGAGAAATAATTGTAATATTTCCTCTAATGCTATCTTTATCTAATTCATTGATATCTATACCATCTATTGTAATTTTACCAGCATCAACATTATACATTTTACATAATAAACTAAATATAGTAGATTTACCAGCACCACTTTTTCCTACAAAAGCTACTGTTTCATTAGCACTTATTTTAAAACTAAGTTTATTTAATACTTTTTTATCTTTATAAGAAAAAGTCACATCTTTAAATTCAAAATTACCATCTATTTTATCTAAATGTTTTGTTCCAAATTTTTCTTTTTGAAATTCATCATTATTAATGATAGCATATATTCTTCTACAAGATAAATTAAAATCTTTAACATAATCTAATAAATCTCCTATTAAATAAACTGAATTAGACAAACTGTTACAATAATTATATAATACTAATGCAATTGCAGGCATAATAATTTCTTGTTGCATAAATATAACTAACAAAACAATTAAAATAAATTCAAATACTCCGGTAATTTCCCACAATGCTAATTTATAATTCCAAGATGTTTTTTGCATTTTCATTCTTTTATAATTTGCATCATCTATTTTATTTGACAGTTCCCTTAAAAAATCGTCTTCACTATTTAACATTTTTATATCTCTCGCACCATGAACCAATTCACCAATAAAACCTGATACTTTTTCACTAGCTTTTCTTGATATTTTATCATCAGCACTTTTTTGCCTTGTTCTTATATTTTCAATAATGTATAATACAATAAGAGTAATAAATATATATATAAACACTAGTTTATTAACAATAAAAATTGCAATAAGAATTCCAACATATCTTATAAAATCTGATGTCATCCCTAATAATGCTTGAAAAACATCAGCAATTCTTGAAGTATCATTTGTTAATCTTTGTATAAACACACCACTACCATTTTTATCAAGACATTCGTTTTCTAATTTAAGAACATTTCTACCCAAATCTATTTCTAATACCGATAGTGTATTTCTATAAACTTTTATAGCACTCATACGAGATAAATAGTGCATCAAACTTGAAAAAGCATCAACAATAAATAAAGCTAATGCAATTAAAATTATCTGAACATAATTATTACCTGTTAAAGAAATAATAATATTAGCACTTAATATTGGCGTTATAATACTAAAAATAATACTACATATACTTGCAAAAAGTATAATCCATATATGCTTTCTTTGCCCTTTAGCATATGACCATGCAAATTTTAAATTATTCCATAATTCTTTCATTGCTACCAACTCCACTAATTTTAAATAATTATAATTTTACGCATTATCTTATTAATAACTTGATATTTATTATTCTTAATTAAAAATCATCACTACTATAATAAGTATATCATACAAAAGACTTTGTGTGCAATCTAACTTATTCAATTTATACAATAATATAAATAGAAAAATATATATTGTTTAATTAAGTAAAAAATAATAATCTTTAAATAAATAAAAGAGGCTACACTATATTAAATATAATGTTCTAAACTATTTCATTTAATTGCATTTTTATATAACATAATAATAATAACTTAAAATTAAAGATATAAAGCAAAGAAAAACTACCGAAATTTTATTCCAGTAGTTAAGTTCTAAATTATTCAATAATTTCAGATACTGTTCCAGCGCCAACAGTTCTTCCACCTTCACGGATAGAGAACTTAGTTCCGTTTTCAACAGCAATTGGAGCTATTAATTCAACAGTCATTGTTACATTATCTCCAGGCATAACCATTTCAGTTCCTTCTGGTAATGTAATTACACCAGTAACATCAGTTGTTCTGAAATAGAATTGAGGTCTGTAGTTTGTAAAGAATGGAGTATGTCTTCCACCTTCTTCTTTAGAAAGTACATAAACTTGTGCTTTAAATTTCTTATGTGGATGAACACTTCCTGGTTTAGCAAGTACTTGTCCTCTTTCAACTTCTTCTCTAGAAATTCCACGAAGTAGAACTCCAGCATTATCTCCTGCTTCAGCATAATCAAGTTGTTTTCTGAACATTTCAATACCAGTAACAACAGTCTTCTTAGTATCTTTAAGTCCAACGATTTCAACTTCATCATTAAGTTTTAATTGTCCTCTTTCAACACGACCAGTAACAACAGTTCCACGTCCTGTGATAGTGAATACATCTTCGATTGACATTAAGAATGGTTTGTCATTATCTCTTTCAGGTGTAGGAATCCAAGTATCAACTGCATCCATTAATTCATCAATCTTAGAAGTCCAAGCTGGATCTCCTTCAAGAGCTTTAAGAGCAGAACCTCTAATTATTGGAGTATTATCTCCATCATATCCATATTCAGTTAATAGTTCACGAATTTCCATTTCTACTAAATCAAGTAGTTCAGCATCGTCAACCATATCACACTTATTCATGAATACAACCATTTTAGGTACTCCAACTTGACGAGCAAGTAAGATATGCTCTCTAGTTTGAGCCATTGGTCCATCAGTTGCAGCAATAACTAAGATTGCTCCATCCATTTGTGCTGCACCAGTAATCATGTTTTTTACATAGTCAGCATGTCCTGGACAGTCAACGTGTGCATAGTGTCTGTTTTCAGTACTGTACTCGATATGAGCAGTATTGATTGTAATTCCTCTTTCTCTTTCTTCTGGTGCTTTATCGATAT
>CAMGAM010000042.1 GCA_946007485.1 uncultured Mycoplasmatota bacterium | reverse complement strand
TATAGTGATGAAGAAATTGTGAATTTGATAAATGAGCAATTAAGGGTCTCTGATTATTGTGTATTTAGCGTTCCAACGAAGTATTTTGAGAAAAAAATGCTTGGAAATGAAAGATTTTTAAGTAGAAAAGAATGGAGAAACATAATATCAAAATCTAATGCAAAGATAATAAAAGAAAGTGGATATCATTATAAAACATTAAAATATAGATTATTAGATATTATAAAAAAGCCTAATAGGATTTTTAAACCTGTTGCTTTATATCTTTTTGTTTTGAAAGAGAGGGAGAATTAAATGATTTATATAGTAAGACATGGACAAACAGATTGGAATGTTGAGGGAATATATCAAGGCAGACTTGATGTTGAATTAAATGATAAAGGAATTGAACAAGCTCAAAAAATACAAGAAAAATTATGCAATGTTAAATTTGATAAGGTGTTTTCAAGCCCATTAAAAAGAGCTTTAAAAACAGCCCAAATAATTACATCTAATGAAATAATTACAGATGAAAGAATAATTGAAAGATGTAATGGGGAATTAGAAGGAAAATTAAAATCAGAAATAGAAGTAGAAATTGATTTTAATGATCCTAATGAAACTAGAATGGGAGTAGAAAACATAAATGATTTTAGAAAAAGAATAAAAGAATTTTTTGAAGAAATTTCTAAAAAGTATAAAGGAAAAAATATATTGGTAGTTACTCATGCTGGTGTTAGTATTTATGCAAGATGTTTTTTTGAAGGTGAGCCAGTTGATGGGAATTATAATAATTTGAAACTAAAAAACTGTGAAGTTTTAGAGTATGATAATGGATAATAAAAAAGGTGAGGTTTATGGAAAAAAAGTATAAAATTGAAGATGGAGAACATAAAGGGGAAGTAATTGTATCTTGGATAATAACTCATGCCTGTCAAGAAAGGTGTGCTTATTGTATAAGTCCAAATAAGCAAAAAGAAATAACATCATTAGAAGAACACTTGGCAATCCAAAATCAATTAATAGACACAGGATTAACTAAGAATAGGTATATTGGTGGAGAGCCATTGACTGTTCCACATTTGGCAGAGTTAATTAAAGAGGCTTCTTTAAGAGGAGTAGATACAAGATTAAGCACTAATGGGATCTATTTAACAAAGGAAAAATTATATGAAATAAAAGATTATTTAAATTCAATAGCATTTCCTTTTGAATCATGCAATGACGAATTAAATCATAATATAAGAGGCACAAATAATCATAGAGAACTAGTTACATCAAGAATAAAAATGGTTAAATATTTAGGAGATATTGGTGTTTTAATAAATACTTGTGTACATAAGGAAAATCTAAATGAATTAGAAGAAGTTGGTTATTTACTAAATGAATTAGGTGTAGATCACTGGAAATTAAGAAAATTTTATTCTTCAAGTGGTAGAGGTGCAGTTCCAAATAGAGAAAGATTTGATATTACTGAAGAAGAATTTAATTATATTGTAGATAAATTAAAAAGATTGTATCCTAATATGGCTATAGATGGCAGATTACCATCAAAACTTGCTACAAGATTAATGGTATCTCCACAAGGTGAATTATTTAGAATGATTGGTTCAGAAGAAGAAAATATAAATTATGGAAATGTGTTGACAAGAAAATTAAATGTTAAAAAGATATATGATAGAGATAAATGCAATTAAAATAATGAGCCTATTCGTTATTGAATAGGCATTTTTAAAAAAACAGAGATATATTACGCAGTAAGTGAGGTGTTTTGTTATGGTAGTTTTAGTATTTAATAATGGTAGTACATCACTTAGATTTAGTATTGTAGATACAGACAATAATGTTGTTCTTGCTAATGGTGGTGCCGAAAAAATTGGTACAATTTCTTCTTATTTTAAATATGAAAATAATAGAGGATATACACAAAAAAGAACCATAGAAATAAATAATTCTAATGATGCTTTGGAATTAATAATTAAATCTATTTTTGATGTTAATGTTGGAGTTTTGAATTCATTTAATGATATTGATGTTATTGGACATAGAATAGTGCATGGAGGAGAAAAATATTTTGAGCCAACATTTATTGATGCTGGTGTATTAAATGATATTGAACAATTGTCATTGTTTTCTCCTTTACATAACAAAAAAATAGCTGAAAATATAAAAAATTGTCAAATACAATTTTATGGAAAAGAAAATATTGCTGTTTTTGATACTTCATTTCATTTAACTATTCCTAAAGAAAATTATTTATATGCAATACCACGAGAATTGTATGAAAAATATAAGATAAGAAAATATGGCTTTCATGGAATATCTTATAATTATGTATTGAATAGATATATAGAGATTAGCGAATCAGAACTTACAAAAGCCAATGTAGTTATGTGTCATTTGGGTGGAGGAAGTAGTATTTGTGCAATAAAAAATGGCAAATCCTTTGATACAACTATGGGACTTTCTCCTTTATCCGGATTAATGATGGCAAGTAGGTCTGGAAGTATAGATCCGTCGATGATACCTTATATTATGAATACTTATAATATGTCTGTTGAAGAAGCAATAAATATGTTAAATAAAAATAGTGGATATTTTGCTATATGTAATTCAAAAGATGCAAAGGAAATTGTTGATAGAAGTTTATTAGGTGATGAACAAGCTATTCTTTTAAGAAATATGATTAATAACGACTTTAAAAAGCATTTGTTATCTATGATGGCAAATATTGAAAAAGTAGATGCAATTATTATGACAGGAGGAATTAGTGAAAAAAATACAGAACAAAGAGAATTGCTTTTAAGTAATCTTTCACAATTTGGAATTAAATTAAATAAAGATAAAAACAATAAAGTTTTTGGAGTAGAGGCAATCATAAGTGATGATGAATCAAATATTCCTATTTATGTTATTCCGACAAATGAAGAAAAAGAAATAGCTAATCAATGTAAAAAACTAGTATTAAAAAAAGGAGAAAAAAATGGATAAAAATATAATGTTAATTGGATTAGGTCCACATTCAAAAAGAATTTATATGAATTATTTTAAAAATCATAATATTGAGCCTAAAATATTAGTTGATTTAGAGAGTAACAAGGAAACTATAAAAAAATATTTAATAGAAAATGGTTATGCAAATACTATTTTATGGACACTCTCAGATAAGTATAAAGATTATGAGAATTTACCCGAAAAAGAGTATAAAGAATTATTAAATTTGTGTAAAAAACAAAATGTTAATTATATCATATCATCAACAGAGCCTAAAGCACATAATATGTATTTACAATTTGCATTAAAGAATAATATTAATATATTATCTGATAAGCCTATAACTGTTGTAAAAAATATGAAATCTATTGAAAGTATAAATAAAGTTAAAGAACAATTTGACAATTTGTTATTACTATACAAAGATAGTAATTGCAAGTGTAATATAATGTGTCAAAGACAACATCATAGAGGATATGTTTTTATTAAAAATTTGTTAGCAGAAATAATAAGAAAATATAATATCCCAATAACTTATATCGATATATATCATTGTGATGGTAACTGGGAAATGCCACATGATTTAGATAAAGAAAATCATCCATATAAATATGGTTATGGTAAATTATATCATAGTGGATATCATTTTATTGATTTATTAGCAGAATTAATAAAGTTAAATAATTTAACTGATGATAGCAAAAGAATAACTTATGGAAAAATGTATGGAAATACATTTACTCCAAATGATGAAAAAACTGTTTTTAATGCTAATGATTTTCAAAATATTTTTGGAATAAAGGAATTGTCGGAGCCTTATTCTTCTTTAGAAGATATTGACTATAGTAAATATGGAGAAAAAAATTATTATGGAAATATAGGTTTTTATAATTGTGATAATAAAATGATAACCACTGCAACTATTAATTTATTACATTATGGATTTTCAAGGAGAGGATGGTTTGAATCGAGAGATTATTATAAGAAAAATGGTAGAATAAGACATGAGAGAATTAATATACAAGTTGGTCCTTTATTAAATATTCAAGTTCATAGTTATCAGTCAAAAGAAATAAAAGATAGAGAAAATAATATAAATGAAACATTAACTGGAGGATTAGAACATTTTGATATAGATATTTATAGAAATGTTGATATTATTGGTGGTGTTCCATTTCAAAGGATTCAGTTAAGGGATTTATATGGTGATGAGTTAGGAAAAGGAAACTTTATAGGGTACAACGAATTAAGTAGGGAAGTATTTATTAATGAATTTTTATATGGTAATTCAAATAAAGGAGATTTAAAAGAGCAAAAATTAGCCATGGAAATAATGTATACTGCTTCTAAAATTATTTATAACAAAGATAATAATCTTATTCAAATTGAAAAATTTGATATACCTAGATAAAATATTATGTTTTAATAGAAAATAAATGTGTTATAATAACAAACTAATATTATTAACTTATTTAATTAAAAAGTTATTTAATATTGATATATGTAAATATTAAAAAAATCAAATCGGGAGGTTATAATGGAAAAAAAAGAAATGTTTTTATATGAACAAAAAAGATTAAATGAAGTTATAAAATTAATTAATGAGCAAATAATAAAAAGCGAAGAAAACTTTAATAGACAGAAAAATACTATTATTAGTATAGGTGAAGGTATGAGAGGTGCTAGTTTTACAAGAGAAAGTCTTATGTCTTTATATGCAACAGAGTTAGAAAAATTAAAATCAATGGTAAATAATCCATATTTTGGTATGTTTACATTTGAAGACTCTGAAAAAATATCTGATATATATCTTGGCAAAAAGACATTAATGGATAAATGTAATAATATGGTAATATATGATTGGAGAAGTCCAATATGTTCAATGTATTATGACTATAATATTGGGAACGCCGAGTATGTTAATAATATGGAAAAAAAAGAAAAAGGAAAAATAACAAAGAAAAGGCAAATTATTATTAAAGATGGTGTTTTAAAAGATGTAGATGAACAAGATACATTATCAAACGATTCAGTATTATTAAAGTATTTAAGGGAAAATTCAGATGCAAGATTAAAGTCAATTATTGCTACAATACAAAGAGAACAAAATAAAATAATAAGAAGTCCTTTAAGAGGCGATTATATTATCCAAGGTACAGCAGGAAGTGGTAAGACAACAGTTGCACTTCATCGTATTGCATATTTAGTATATAATGAAGCAAAAAATATTTCAGAATCTGATTTTATGATTCTTGGTCCTAATAAATATTTTTTAAATTATATATCAGATCTTTTACCTGATCTTGATATTAAAAATGTTTCTCAATTAACTTTTGAAGAAATTGCAATGAAATATATGGGAATTTCAAAAGTTAAATTAGAAAGTAAAAATAAGACATTACAAGAAGTACTTGCTGGAAATGTTTCTGCTAAAGTTATAGAAGATAAATCTTCTATAGAATACTTGAAACTGCTTGAGAATTTTGTTGACTTATATGTTAATTCTCATTTAAAAGATGATATTGAATATGAAGGAATGAAAATATGTTCTGCAGATGAAATAAAAAGATATTTAAATAAAAGTGTTTTTTCAACTGATAAAGGATATGCAGAAAAAGCTAATCAATATATGAAAATATTAATAAAAAAAGTTAAAGATAATTCTGATGATTTGACACATGATGTTTGGCTTAAATATAGAGAAGAATATTTAGGTTTACCAAAAGATTCTCCAAGAAGAAAAGAAATTCTAGAAGAAGTAGATAAAATACAAAAAGAAATCAAAAAAGGTTGCCCAACAAGCATAAAAAATTATTTCAAATTTATGAAAGTTAATCCTATTATAATATATCAAGCATTTTTAGAAAATTTAAATGTTCTTGTTCAAGATAAGCAAACCAGTCAAAAAGAAATACAAGATTATACTTTATCAAGAATATCTAAAAAGCAAATTGGTTTTGAAGACTTATCTCCATTATTACTAATTAATTATTGTTTGAATGGAATTAAAGATTTTAAAGATTTTTCATATTTAGTAATAGATGAAGCCCAAGATTTAAGTTTAGCACAATATTATGTTTTAAAAAAGTTATTTCCATCTGCAAGATTTAATGTATTTGGAGATGTTAATCAGTCTATTTATGATTATCAATCTATTCATGATTGGGATGAGTTAAATAATGTTATATTTGATAATAAAGCAAGTATGTTGGATTTGAATAAGAGTTATAGAACTACTGTAAATATTTCAGATGCATCAAATTTAATTTTAAATCATTTGGGTCAAAACAATTCAGAGTGTGTTGCAAGAATGGGTGATGAAGTTGTAACTAATGATGATATAAGTGAAGTAACTCTTATTTCACAAATAAAATCATTATTAGATAAAGAATATCAATCTATTGCAATAATATGTAAGGATGAGAAAGAATCCGCTAATGTTTATAAAAAGTTAAGTAAGTTAGGATTAGATGTATCTGTTATAACAGAAAAAAACGAAGAATATCATGGTGGATTATGTATTATGCCATCTTACTTATCAAAAGGATTAGAATTTGATGCAGTAATATTATATAATGCTAATAATGTTAATTATACTGATAATAACATAGATTCTAAACTTTTGTATGTTGCTATGACTAGAGCTATGCACGAATTATATGTTAATTATAATGGTGAACTTCCTACTTCATTAAAATCTTTATCAAAAGAAAATAAAGTTTTGAAAAGGACGAAATAATAGGAAAATATTTATGAAGAAAAATGAGGATAGTATAAATAAGTATTTATCCGCAATTATTGTTGATAAATAATAATATTAGTACACCTAATGAAATCGAGCCAAAAGAAATTTCATAACTAATGGCTCGGTTGTTTTGATTAACTCTTTTGATGAGTTAATAACACACTACCAAGTTGGCAAGCCAACTAGGAATAGTGTGCAAAGGGACAACCCTTTTGAAACCCGATTAAGCGATAAACTTACAAACTTTGTAAGTTTGTCGCCTTTTTTGTTTCACAAAAAAGAGTAAAAGTTATCCCCACTTTCATTAAAATTTACATTTTAACAAAACGTGTTCGTAATTTTATTTTCCATTTTGATTAGTTTTCTTTAATAATGTTCTTGTTTCTTTCTTTGCATTATATATTGCTAAATAAATAATTCCTTGATAAATAATAACTACGATAAAGAAACCTATAATAATAAATGAATTTCTTACTAGTTCTTCTTTCCACATTTGTAATCCTTTTATTAATTAATAATAATACAACAACAAGTAAGAATGGACATATAACCAAATATAATGAATAACCATAATCATTCTTAAATACTAAAACTAAAAGTAAACTAACAATTAAAAATATGTTTAATAACACTATTGCAATTTTAATTGCATTCTTTTTTAAATCAATTTTTTGCATTTTTATTTCTCTCCTTTACTTTAATACTTTGAATTAATTTAATAATTTCTCTTGAAGAATTAATTTGATATTCAGCATCTTTAATTGTATTGTTTAATAATTCTATTTCTTGCTCCGTAATATCTTTTTTCTTTAAATTATTCTTACAAGATGACACTAACTTTTCAGCATTTTCAATATTACCTAAAACATTTATTTCAGCAACGTTAAGTTCTTCACCTTGTTTATTAAGCAGTGTACGAGATCTACGGATGTGATTGGTAAGTTTGGTGGGGATGAGTTTGTAATGCTTCTTAGGGATACAACGGTTAGGGATTGTTATGCAAGGATTGAGGAGATAAGAAAGAGGATTAATGGTTATATTTTTACACTTAGGAATATGGAAACGGGTTTATATGAAGAGAAGAGAGAGGAAATAGGGGCACTATATTAAGAGGGGATGAGGATTGTGTATAAGCAAGGACAGGGTGGTTCTTGTTTTTTTTATGGGGTTTATGAGCGAAAGAGGAAGGGGACTTGGTTATGGCCCCCGATAGGGCTGAAAGAAAAAATGTAAGAAATTGTTAAAATAGTATTGATTTCTTCCAGCAAAAATGGTAATGTATTAATGAAGGTGATAAATTGGGTTGTTAAGGGCAGTGAGCCAAAAAGTAACCATGATGAGGAAGTAATATTATGGATGAAGATAGATTAAAACACGCGATTGCTGTAGCACGAAAAATGATGCAAATTGCAAAAGATATGGGATTATCTGAAAATGAAATTAATGATTGTTTTATAATTGGTTATAATCATGATATTGGATATGAATTTGCTGAGAATATTATGGAACATAATAAAATTGGTGGAAATATTTTAAAAGAATGTGGATTTAAATACTGGAAAGAAATATATTATCATGGAGAAATGGAATGTAATTATAAATCTTTGTATTTGGATATTTTAAATCAAGCAGATATGCAAATTGATAAGTTTGGTAATGATGTAGGATATGATAGAAGATTAGAGGATATAAAAAATAGATATGGTGAAAATTCTATTGTATATGAAAAGTGTCTTAAATTAGTCCATAAAAATTCTTCTGATGGTTTAATATATTAGTATGATGTGATTATTGCAAAAGAAAAGAAAGGTGTATTATGGAATATAAATTATTAAAATCAACTTCAAATGATATAAATAGATTAATTGAATATAAAAAAAGAACAATTTATGAATATGCAAAAGATTTATCTGATGAAGAAATTAATAAAATAAATAGGTATATAGCTAGTGAAGTTCCAAAACTTATTGATGTTTATTGTAATATAATGGTTGATAATAAAATAATTGGTTGTTTATTACTTACAAATAAGGATGATGGTAAACTGTTAGATGAAATATATCTTGAAAAAGTATATAGAAATAAGGGCATTGGAACGGAGATAATTAGGGATATTTTAAGTAATAATGATATAGTATATTTGTGGGTATATAAAAAAAATGATAAAGCTATATCATTATATAGAAAACTTGGATTTAATGTTATAGAAGAAACTGAATCTAGATATTATATGAAATATAATAAGTAAAGGAAGTGATTTGAATGGATATGTATCAGAAAAGGAAAATGAGACAAAAAGAAAAATAATGATAGTCAAAAAAATTTTTTAAAAGTCCCCATTTCGTGGTATAAAATGACTTATGGAAAACTTTTTTATGAAGCAATAAATAAGGAGGGTGTGAACAGTTAACATAAATCCATAAAAATCTATAGAATTATATTAAATTTTTCTATATTTATGTTATAATACTATTGAGGTGATAAAAAAATGAA